>CAZPHE010000026.1:0-27706 GCA_964586315.1 uncultured bacterium
CTATATGATTAGAGAATATGTTTTCCCTCGATATAGAGCGTATTTCACCGCTTCTAGCACCAGTGTAGTAAGCGAATCTGACAAACAGATTGAAGCGATTATCCCTTATTTCATCAAGGATTGTCTTGAGTTCAGAATCACTTAGTACTCTGCTTCTGGATTCGCCCTTGGTGTCTCCTGGAATTAGATATGCTTTTTCGACTAGGTTATTTTTAATTCCCCATTTCCAACAGAGATTAATATGCCTGATATAAATTGCTCGAGAAGTTGGATTAAGCGGAAGGGGATTACCACTTATCTGAGAACTTAGAATCCTTTTGTTTAGGTCGTAGGTTGCTTTTGACCAAGAATGATTAGTCTTAAGATACCTATTAACTAGTTCTTTAAAATCTAATCTAGCATTACTTTCTACTAAACCATTTATCTCTTGTAATATATGAGTTTCAGTAAATGATTTAATCTTCTTTGCGGTACGATAATCTTTTGTTCTTAAGCTCTTTGTTATTCTTTTATTGTTGGCCATTATAGAGATATACCATATGTCTCTTTTTTTATAGAGTGATGCCATACTAGTTCCTTTTTTATGGCAGGTATGCTACCGTATTGCTACCATTAAACTATTTTCAGTTGGGAGAGCGCTTGAATGGCATTCAAGAGGTCAGCGGTTCGATCCCGCTCAGCTCCACATCTAATTAATAACCCCGCTGATGCGGGGTTATTTTTTTTGTTTAAAGAAAAGATTCGAAAATAATGATAGAATAATTTAATGGAACAAAATTAAAAATTTATTGTATAACATTTATAAAACGTGAGGTGACAGATGAGCACGAATGATAATAAGGTCTGGTTAGTAATCGTGCTAGTTTTTGTTATTCTTTTTATTGTGACTCCCCTAATGTGTTAGCTAATCAACCTCGAATAATTAGTGGGTAGTTTATACCAATTGATTTTATGATCTATTATTTCAAACTACCTACTAATTACAATATTACTTATATATTTAATCATTCTTTAGTCGTGATTATTTTTTGGATGGTGGGTAGATTGTTATATGAGGATAATCTCATTAATATCAAGTGCAACAGAAATTGTAAGCAGTCTCGGATGTTCTGAAATGCTAGTAGGTATATCTCATGAATGTGATTACCCTGAAAGCATACGACACTTACCCGTATGTTCTGAGCCAAAATTTAATGTGGATGGAAGTAGTATTGATGTTGATAAAAATATTAAATCCTTATTGCAAGATGCATTGTCAATTTATAGAATAAATGAGAAGCTTATATCTGAATTAAACCCAGATATAATTATTACACAATCTCAATGTGATGTATGTGCAGTCAATTTAAATGATGTTCAAAATTCTTTGAATAACAATCTTGGAATCAGTCCTATAATAATCTCTCTTGAGCCGAAAAATTTGCATGATATTTGGATAAATATCAAAACTGTTGCTTCAAAATTGAATAAATATAATCAGGCGAATGAAATGATAAATAATTTTAAAAAAGAGATAATTAAAATCAAAAATAGGAATATGAGTCAAATAAAAAAAAGGATTGCCTGCATAGAATGGATTGAACCTTTGATGTTTGCTGGAAATTGGGTACCTGAAATAGTTGATATTGTTGGAGGGAATGACTTATTTGGTTTAATGGGTCAACATTCTTTATGGGCCGAATACCAAACTTTATTTGATGAAAATCCTGATAAAATTATCTTTATGCCATGTGGGTATGGAATAAATAAGACACAAATTGAAATTGAAAAATTATTCAAATTGGGAGAATGGAACGAACTTAGAGCGGTTAATTCAGGTGATATATATATATCAGATGGGAGTCAATATTTCAACCGCCCTGGACCACGAATATTAGATAGTATAAAGATTATGGATGAAATTATTAATGATCAAAACTTGTATGGGTTTCTTGGTAAGGGGTGGAAAAAGAATGATGAATGATTATCACATATTTAAGTGTTATATAAGTAGTTTATATTTATAAAGGATGCAGGGTAAATACTAGCATGAACAACTTAAAAGTCAAAAATGCAAATTTCAATGATATTCCAATTATTGATATTGGTCCATTATATAATGCAAATTATGAAAATAAAGAAATACATAAAATTGGAAAAATAATTAAAGACTCTTGTAAAGAATTTGGTTTTTTTTATATAAAAAATCACCAAATATCTCAAAATCATATTGATTCTCTAATCCCATTAATGCGGAAATTTTTCAAACTTCCTTTAGAAGAAAAAAACAAAATAAATATTAAAAATTCAAAAATATTTAGAGGATATACTCCCTTGGGTCAAGAGTTAACCAATGGGAAGTATGATTGGCATGAATGTGTGGATTTTGGACTTGACTTTGGAATTAAAGGGCAATGTGATGCAATCTACAAAAAACAGTTATTAGGTCCTAATCAATGGCCAGAAACCCCGTATAGTTTAAAAATAATTTTAAAAAAACACTGGGATCTTATGATTTATCTAGGCAGAATAATTACCCAAGGATTGGCATTGAGCCTAGAAATTCCAAAAGATTATTTTTCACCCTATATGAACAAATCACATTGTTATATGAGATTGTCACATTATCCTCCATTAAAATGCCATCAGGAAAATAAAGGCATTGAAGGAATTGGACCTCATATTGATTATGGCTTTATAACAATCTTATTCCAAGATGAAATTGGTGGTTTAGAAATAAAAAATTCTAAAAATAAATGGATTAGTGCTCCAATAATTCCAGGTACATTTTTAATTAATATCGGCCATATGATTCAACGATGGACTAATAATTATTACAAAGCAACTATTCATCGTGTTATTCAACCAAATAAAAAAGAAGGGCGATATTCTCTTCCATTCTTTTTTGAACCCAACTTTGATACCATAGTGACTCCAATAAAAAAATTTTGTGGAAAAGATAAACAAGCATGTTATAAACCTATTCATTTTGGAAATTATCTTAAACGTACTTTTAAAAATAGTTATTCCTCTATAGTTAAATAATAAGATTGTTAGAAATGATTATTAATATAGGAAAATTGCATACTATAAATCCTTTCTTAGATAACCCTATATCAATATTTGATATGGTATTCTTGGAATTTTGAGAATTTTCTATATTTATAAGATCAGGTGAAGTGCTTTAGGATGTTTCATTATTGGATTTAAAATATATTCAACTACCCATTCATCATTTTTTGAGATTTTTTATAGATTGTATATTTATTTTTCCCCAGAATTAGTAAATAATTATTTTTATGTTATAGATTTTTTATTTCTTGAGATATAAAATATTTTTCCTGAATTTATTTGTATAGGGATGATAGATAAATTTTATAAGATTATAAAATATATTCAATTTGGGATGATGGTAATTTAAATTTTAGAAAAATAATGCATAAGATAAATAAGTACGATAAAAAGGAAAATCCTTTATTAAGTATAATTTTTAATATTTTAATTCCTGTTATTTTATTGAAAAATGGTACGAAATGGATAGAGAAGATCTTAGGTGATAATAGCAATAATTGGCCTATTGATAGTATTAATATTCCATCTTTTGTGTTTTTTATTGCACTAATTTTTCCATTTATATATTTTCTGTATGATTTACTAAATCGGAAAAATATCAATCTAATTTCTATATTGGGTTTTGTTAATGTCTTATTAAATGGTGGTATTGGAATTTTTGGTTCAAGTTTAGGGCTTACAAAAAATTGGTTTATAATTAAAGAAGGTTCACTACCTCTTATAATTGGAATTTTATTGTTTGCTACTAGTAAATATAAAAAACAATCCTTTAATAGTATTTTACTTAACGGTGCAATATTTGATTTACAGAAAATTAAAACATCTATAATAGAGGAGAGACAAAGTGAATTTGATGACATTCTAAAAAAAGCAGGATATTATCTTATTGCTGGTTTTTTTATCAGTTCTATAATTCAATTTATTTTAGCCTCTTTTATTGTGGTATCTGAACCAGGCCAACCTAGTTTTAATGAGCAAGTTTCAACAATGACATGGGTTAGTTATTTAGCAGTTTTGGTTCCCACTATTTTACTCGTTGGTAAGGGTTATCTGGGGTTAATATCAGATCTAGAAAAGATTACTTCTTTAAAAAAAGAAGATTTCTTAAAAACATAAATCTTATTTGGAATATATAGCAAATTGACAATGAGTTATTTTTTTTATGTAATCAAAAGTCAATTTCATTATGTAAAACATGCTTGTATATTTTTTATTATTTTTTGTTTTTTTGATTTTTTACTTTGCCAAACTTTTAATGTAAAACCTTATTTACAAAATATAGATCCCACTTCAGTACATATTATGTGGGAAACTCATTCTCAAGATGAATCAACCCTTAAATGGGGTCAAAATTTGGATTTAGAATTTGAATTAGATGCAGATGTAAACCATCATACAAATAATTATTATATACATCATGCTCACATAATAGATTTAACTCCAGGAACAAAATATTTTTATAAATGCATTACTGGATCATTAGAGTCTGAAATATTTGATTTTGTAACTCCAGCAACTTCCGAGTCTGAATCATCCTTGACTTTAATAGCAATGAGTGATATGCAAAAAGATTGGAATAATTACAATAAATTTCAGGAGATAATTAATCAAGGAATAATCAATTATTTTGTGGAAAATAATTTTTCTGAATTATCTGATGAATTAGATTTAATTATGATCCCTGGCGATTTAGTTGATAATGGTCTAAATCATAATGAATGGAGTGAACATTTTTTTGGTCCATCTGAACCACTGTTCTCTTATGTCCCTATATATCCAGTATTAGGCAATCATGAAAATAATTCATCATATTTTTTTTCCTATTTTAATCTTCCTGATAATGGAACAAATGGATATGAAGAACATTGGTGGTGGACGGACTTTTCTAATGTACGTATTATAGGTTTAAACTCGAACTGGGATTACCAATTATCAATCCAACTGGATTGGTTGCAAGATGTTTTAGAGGAGACCTGCGCTGATTCGAATATAGATTTTGTATTTGCTCAATTACATCATCCTCATAAATCAGAGTTATGGACACCTGGAGAAACTAGTTTTACTGGTGATGTGGTAAATTTATTGGAACAGTTTACAACCAATTGTGGTAAACCTAGTATCCATTTCTTTGGTCATACTCATGGCTATTCAAGGGGACAATCAATTAATCATACACATGCAATGGTAAATGTGGCAACTGCTGGTGGAGCAATAGATTATTGGGGCGAATATCCACAACAAGATTATGCTGAATTTTCTGTTACACAAGATGAATGGGGATTTGTCATTGTTAATGTTGAAGCAGGAACGAATCCTCAGTTTACTCTGAAACGAATTAGCCGAGGTGATGATTTTATCTCAATGGATAATATAATAACTGATGAATTCACTATTAGAATGAATAACGTTATGCCTGATAGGCCAAGTGTAATATATCCAATAGACATTGAAATTTCACCAGATTCAGTATGGCTCTGGGCAAATCCGTTTTCAGATGTAGATAATGATATGCATGGATTTTCGCAGTGGCAGGTTTCTACAAATTGTAATGATTTCACTTTACCTATAATAGATATCTTTGAATCACACGAAAATTGGTATTATAATAACAATTTACAGGAAAATAATAGCTTAATTAATGAACAAATTATTGGATTAGAGGGAGAAACAGATTATTGCTGGAGAGTAAGATACAGAGATAAGGGTCTTAAATGGAGCCAGTGGTCCCCGCATGCATTGTTTACTACGGGTGAATCTCTGTATTCTCCAAATTTATTATTAAATCCTGGAGCTGAAGATGGAATATCAGGATGGACAATTCAAGAAGGAGTATTTGAATCTTTAGAAGCTACAGAATGCAATGGTATATCACCATATTCAGGTCAATATTATTTTTGTGTTGGTGGACTATGTATAGAAAGTCAATATGCTGAAGTTTCTCAAATTATTGATGTTTCTGAATATTCGGACTGTATAGATGATTCGTTAGCATCAGTCCAATTTGGAGGTTTTCTTTCTAATTGGAGTGGATGGGACCAACCTGAAATGTATATCGAATTTTTAGATGTTAATGGTTCCGTTTTAGATACAAGTGCAACCCAATCAACATTAAACAACTATTGGACTAGTTTCGATACTCTATTCAGTATTCCCGTTTTAACTCATGAAATAAAATTTGTATTAATGGGAACAAGAAATGGTGGTCAGGATAATGATAGCTATTTTGACAATTTATTTTTAAGGGTATTAAAAGATATAAACTGTGAATATTCAACTAGCACTTTAAATGATAAGATAAATTTTGCTGAACAATTTCAACTAAAAGAAAACTATCCGAACCCATTTAATCTTTCAACAAATATAGTTTATTATTTGAATGAAAATTCTTATATAGAGATAATTATTTATGATATTAATGGAATTAAAATAAAACGTTTGATATCAGATAATCAGAATTCAGGTTCATACTCCATTAAATGGGATGGAATAAATTATTTAGGCAATCCTGTATCATCTGGAGTGTATTTTTATACTATGATAGCTAAAAACTTTAGGGAATCAAAGAAGATGATTTTAATGAAATAACAATGGAATTTTATAAATAATTTCTTTTCATATTGCTATTTATTGTTGTTCTATTGGTAGATTTTATTTAAGGAAAATATGATTATTTAATGCCTAAGAAAATAAAATCACCAAAGATTATTCAACCGGCAGGTAACAAACCTAAAATTATCAAAGAATATATAGGTTTAATAAATTCTGATACGAATGATATAAGTATTGCACATATGCATTCTCCTCAAGGGTGGGAAGAGCCAGGACAAAAACCAGAATTTGATGAATACACTCTAGTACTTAATGGTTGTCTAAAAGTAGAAACAAAACAAGGAAACTTCTTTGTTAAATCCGGTGAAGCAATTATTACTTATGCAGGTGAATGGATACGTTATAGCACTCCTGATAAATCTGGTGCTCAATACATAGCAGTATGTATTCCAGCATTTAATCCTGATAGGGTTAATAGGGACGTGGTTAAGTAATGTGTCTTATGTATAGAATTATACCGTTTGTTCTAGTAATTGTTTTTTCTAGTAATTGTGCAAACTTTATTGCCCATAAGATTACTAGACCAATTAGTAACGCTCAAATGCATAATTTGGAATTAGAAAATCTAAATTTATTCTATTACACTAAAGGAGAAGAAAATAATCCACCTTTAATATTTTTACATGGTATATTAGCTTTTACTGAGGCATATGATCCACTTATGACGATGCTATCAGAAAAATATTTTGTTATTGGTATTGATCTACCTGGACATGGTAGATCTTCAATTGGAACTGGTCCATTATCATATTTCCAAATAAGTGAATATATTATTCAGTTAACTAATAAACTTGGTATAGATAAATTTTATATCATAGGTCACAGTGCAGGTGGCGTAGTTGTTTTATCTATTTGTAAAAATTTTCCTGATAAAATTATTAAAGGAGTTACAATTGCATCTTTATATCATTATGAAGGATTAAGATTTGAAAATAGAGGGTATAATTATCTTACAGAGGATGGTTTTAAAGATAATATAAATGGTAGAAATGATTTTATATTAAAAATTTTTGATTTAGCCCATGAAAAGATTGGTGAAAAAGAAAAATTTCATAAAACTAAAAAGTATATGGAAAATCTTGGAACCAAAATTTACCCTTCTTATTCAAGTTTAGAGTTAGGAAATATAAATATTCCAATTATGGTTATTGTTGCAGAAAATGATGAGATTATCAGAGCAAGTCACACTCAAAAAATGGCGGATCATTTATTGGATGGAAAGCTGTTATTTATTCCTAATGCCACACACGCAGGGGTAGTACGGTCAAAAAAACATCTAAGGATTGTATGTAATAGTATTTTTAATTATTTCGAAGATTTCAATATAGAAAGCTTATGATGTTTATCGGATTTTTCTATATTATATATATTACTTTTGTAAGTATTAATTATTTATGTTATTAAATGCAACTGATGGGAAAAGATCGATCTCTAATTTTTATATATAATGCAAAAAGTGGTTCTATTAATGCAATTATAGATTATGCACATAAATTCATTTCCCCAGAAACTTATAAATGCAATCTATGTAACCTTACGTATGATAATTTTGGTAGAATAAGGCAATGGAAACATTTTATTGAATCTTTAAAAATCAAAGTATTTTTTAAATATAAAGATCATTTAAGAAAAATAGGAATTAATGATAATATTCAACTTCCCGCAATTTTTTCAAATACAACCTTAATGATCTCTGCAACTGAAATAAATAAATGTAATACTTTAGAAGAATTAATAACTCTTATTCAATCAAAAATCATTAACATTTAACCTAAACTATAATATCAACTACTAAACTATAATATCAACTACATAATAATTCTCAAAAAATAGATTATTAAAAAACAAAAAAAAATATTCTAGATTAACTTACTATGGGATATATCTATATGATTCTTAGTGCATTTTGTTTTTGTTTAATGACTGTATTTGTAAAAATTGCAGGGGAAGAAATAGCGACAATTCAAATTGTATTTATAAGAGGTGTAATTACTTTAGTTTTTACTTTTATAATGATAAAAAAGAAAAATATTTTTTTATGGGGAAAAAATAGAAAACTTTTATCCTTAAGAGGGATAGTAGGTTCAATAGCATTATTCTTTGTATTTGAATCATTAAATAAATTTTCTATACCTGAAGCAACTGTTATTCAATATTTATATCCTATTTTTACCGCAATTCTAGCCACTGTATTATTAAATGAAATCATTTCTAAAAAACTATATATATCAATTATTTTAGGATTAATAGGTATTTATATAATTTTAGGTTTTCCTTTTCTTAATTTAGAAACATCTATAAATCTATCGCACTTATTTATAGCTATTACAGGTTCATTTCTTACTGGATTAGCATATGTGCTTGTTAGAATGTCATCGAACTCACAAGAATCACCATATGTTATAATGTTTTATTTCCCTTTGTATACAGTTCTATTGAGTGCGCCTTTTATTTATAATTATTGGGTCTCACCAAGTATTTATTATTGGATAATTATTATTCTTGTGGGTGTATGTACACAGTTCGGACAATTATTTCTAACGTTTGGATATAAACTATTACCTGCAAGTAAAGCTGCACCAACTAGCTATGTGCAGGTTCCTTTTGCCGCAATAGCAAGTGCAGTAATTTTTAATGATACTATCTCATTTAACTTTATTTTAGGATCTATAATTATATTTTTTGGTATTTATTTAATCATTTCTCAAAAACAAAAATCTATTATCAAACTTTCTTAATGGGTAAAAATATTGTTATTGAAGTTTGTGTAGATAGTTTAAACCAGGCAAAAAATGCAGAAAGGCTAGGCGCAGATAGGATTGAACTTTGCTCACGTTTAGATCTTGATGGTTTAACTCCTGATAGAGATACATTAATTGAAACTAAAAAAAGTTTGAAAATACCCAGTAAAATAATGATTCGACCTAGATCTGGTAATTTTATATATAATAATAAAGAACTGTCAACTATGGAATCAGAAATTGATTTTTGTAAAAACATTGGAATAAAAGAAGTTGTATTTGGTGTATTAGATAATGAAAAAAAAATAAATCTAATGGATACTAACAGGCTTGTAAATAGAGCTTTTCCTATGAAAACAACCTTCCATAAAGCAATAGATAAAACTCATGATATCATTAAAGAATTAAACCGATTATGTGAAAATACCAATATCAATAGTGTTCTGACTTCAGGAGGAGGTAAGTCAATCATAGATCAAAAAGTATTAATAAAAAAAATAATGACAAAATTTTCTTCAAGAATTAATATAATTTTAGCTGGTTCAATTACAAAAGATAATTTTAATATAATACATAATGAGTTTGGTGCTTTAGAGTATCATGGTAAAGCTATACTAGGTGCTATAGTTTAAGAAATACCATAGTTTTTGGATTGTATTATGGAAGAATATGACCTAGAAGAATTAAAAAAAAGACGTCCCATAAATTTTATCGCTATTTTAATGACATTAATATTTTTTGTTTTTTCTATTTTTTTGCTGTGTGATCTTTAATTTTTTTTATGAGAAAAATAATTTACTTTTTTGTTCTATTTTATATTATCAATGGATGCACAAAACCTAAAGAACCTTTTGAAGGTACAATATTTATAAATCCTAATATTATTACAGAAAAGGATTCTACTTCATTTAATTATTTATATTATTTAGGACAAGATTTACGTAACATGTTTGATAGAAGGGTGGATAATTGGATTGAAGTTAATGCATATCTTTTTTCGGCATTATATAATGATAGTTTGCGTATTGAAATTCAAGTAAATCCTGAATTTTATAATCTCGATATTGCTCAATTAAATGCCGAAAAATATGCTATTGTGATTGGTCGATTAACTACAGAATTAAGAAGAGATGTAAAAACAGTGTGGATTCATAAAGGCATGGAATTATTTGGTGGTGGTAATAATAATCTTTTAATACACACAGATTATTCAGAACAGATTTATGAAGTAGAAGGAATATTAGAAGAAACTCTTGTACATGAAGCATCTCACACATCATTAGATTCTAAGCATGCGAATAATACTGACTGGAAAAAAGCACAAAACCGGGATAATATCTTTATATCAAAATATGCTAAAAAACACCCACAGCGAGAAGATATTGCTGAAAGTTATTTAGCTTATTTAGCCATTAGATATAGATCTGATCGAATCCCTAAATCATTAAAAGACATAATAGAAAATACTATACCAAATAGAATTGATTATTTTGATAGACAAAACTTTAATATGTACCCGATTGAATGAAAATATAATATTGAAAAATAAATGAAACTAAACAGGAGTTATTAAGGAGCCTTGTTTTATTTTACCTACTTTCAAGACTTTTGCATACCATCCACGCCTGTTCATCATTGTTTTTATAAAATCATTTATTCGTTTATTCCCAATATAAGGTAAAACTTTTAAACTTGAACATGGGTCACAAATCAATGTTATCTCAATTAAGGCAGAATCAATATAGTATTTTTGTTTTGGAGCTAAATCATCATAGTTAATCCCTGTGATAGTAATATTTTCACCAAGATCACCAGGTTTCACAGGCCAACCTTCTTTATTAAGTTCATCAATTACATCCATGCATAATATCAATATACTCATATTTGGATCGTTATTTTTTTTAATTTTACGGAAATTATTATAATCACCCTTAATTCCAGATAAAGTAATCATTGTATTGTCAACTTTTATTTTTGGAAGTCCGACTTCTCCAATCGTTTTAGGTTTTTGATTTATTTGATAAACTTTCCCAATCATATTTAACATCATCTCTACAAAAATTTTCTTAAATAGATAGCATTTATTGAATAGATAAATTGCTGATTAAATATTATAACAATTATTTATTTGATAGGTAATTTTTTCTATGAAAGAAAAGAAAAATACAAAATTTGCAGCATCTGATTTTACTAAGGGCAAAAAAGCATATCATACTCTAGTCGATTTGGTCCGTAGTGCTCCTGAAATAATTAAAGAATTAGAAAAAAGTGGTAATAAAAAAAAATTGAATCAATATAAGTTAGAAATAAAATTAGTTTTAGAAAAATTGAAAGAAATAAAAGAGGTTCTAGATAAAGATTAAATACATATTTCATTTTTTTTTATTCTCTATAGGTTGGAATTGTACTTCGTATGTGTTTTTAACATCGGAAACAAACTTCACAAATAAGGTTCATAATAATGGAGGGATTTACATTAGTAATTTTAATAGTTATACATTAGATGAAAAATGGATAAGGGAAAAACTAATGCATAGTTTTAGAACTGGGGGATATTTAATTGTAGATAATATTGAAAAGAGTTTATATTATTTGATATTTAATTTTAATCCTTCTAATAGCGAGGTATCAAATGATTTTGATGATACTAGGTTAAAAAACTTGGAGTTTATTCTAATTAAATCTTCTGATAGAAATAAATATTTTAATTCTGAATTTTCTCAAAGTTTAATAATATGGCGCTCTAGGATTAAATTCAATTGGATCGATTTTTTGAAAAAAAATGATAAATTGATGAATATTGTAGTCAAAAATTTTTTAAAAACAAAAAATATAAAGGTAATTATTTAATAATTCTTTTGTTAGATGTTTTTTTTTGGATGATAGGTAAATTTTAAATGTCATTAAGAAAGTTTTAATATGAAATCACTATATGGATATCTAATCCTTTTTATAAGCTTTTTTGGAATAATTTTTTTACAAAATTATGTTGATGGCAATATTGGTGTACAATCTTATAATCCCAGTATTAAACAAAAAATATTACATAATGGTTTTGAAAAAAGATTAAATGAACTGGAACTAGTTGTTGATTCTATTCATACAGTTTTTGATAATTATTCTAATGTTATTCCAGAAGAAAAAAAACCACTAACAATGCATGAAAAATCTATTACCTCTAAAAATCTGGTGGATGTGGAATACTATTTTCCTTCACTCAATGATGCAGCTAAAATTCGAGATAGTAAAAATGAATTAAGCTTATTAGCTCAACAGTACATTAATTTAGCATATCAAATGGGTGGAGATGATTGGTATGGAGCTGAAAATATTTGGAATTCAGATACTTTTAAAGAACAATTGAAGGTCTTAGGAATAAGCAAGTAATGTTAATATTCACTTTCAAAGTATTTATCAAAAATAAAAAACCCACTTAAATGGGTTTTTTATTTTTATCATTAATAATATTTATTCAAAATGATAAAAAAACTCTGTTCTAATTTTTTATTTATTTTATTTTTTTCTATTCTCCATTCTGAAACTCGACTTAATATTAATGAATTATCTAAATATGATGGAAAATATTATAAAATAAATGAGGATAAACCATTTAATGGCATTGTATTTGAGAGATCCATCAATGCAAATAATATCATATTAGAAACTACAATTATAAATGGCCTTATTGATGGCCTCTATAGAGAGTGGTATAAAGATGGTTCTTTAAAATTAGAAGGCAATTTTTCTAAAGGTATTCAAAATGGGGTATTTACATCATGGTATTTAAATGGTAATAAAAAAAAAGAAGAATTATTTATTGATGGCCAATTAAATAATCAATCATTTTCATGGAATATTCATGGTGAAAAAGTAATTAAGGAAAATCACGATACTGGTTTTTCTGTGCATTGGGATTATTATAAAAATAAAAATTTTTTATCTGAATCAACTAAACGATTTGGTGAGTTAAATGGTACATATATTCAATGGTATGAAAATGGATATAAAATGATTGAAGGGAAATATAAAAATAATGTAAAGGATAGTTTGTGGATCTCTTATAAAGAAAACGGAAGAAAAAAAAATGAAGGGAATTATAAGGACAATAAAAAAATTGGTAAATGGATTACTTTTAATGATAATGGAAAAAGAATTATTGAAAAATTTTTTGTTAACGGGAAAATAGATTCAATTAAAGAATTTAAGTATTATCTAGAAGGTCAAAAATTTTTAGATATTATACATTTTAAAGATAATCATGAACGTAAAATTACTACTTGGTCTATTGGAGGAAATAAGATTGGAGAATCCATATATAAAGATGGAAAACTTGATGGTATCTCTAGTAAGTGGATGGACAATGGGAAAAAAGAGTATGAAGTTAACTTTATCAATGATAAACTAAATGGAGAAGTTTCATTTTGGTATGAGAATGGAAATATTAGATTGGTTGGAGATTTTACAAATGGAGAAAAAACTGGTCATTGGATATATTATAATTCAGATGGATCGGTTAAAGAAGAAAAACAATATTAAATAATAATCTTATGAAAAATTGTATAAAATTATTAATAATACTGAATATTTATAATGTTTGAACAATATTTTAAAAAAGTTATTTTTATTTTAGTGATAATTTTCCAATGTAATTGCGTTCATAATTATGAACCTGTCATTAAAGAATTAATAGCTACACCAAATCCTGTTCAATCTGGTGGAATAGTGTATCTTAATTGTATAGCCAGTGATGATGATCAAGGTAATATGGTCAAAACTGATTCTTTAACATATTACTGGGAGGCTTCATTTGGAATTATTGGAGCAATTATCGTTAATGATACAACTATTGACACTTCAATTAACAATGCTAATGATACAATATATGATACTATAATCACAGTTATTGACACTTTAAAAAGCGATAGTATACGTCAATGGAATGCACCCCAAGATTCAGGAATGTATTCAATTTCTTGTACGGTTAGTGATTTATTTAATGGTTTAGATATTGTCACTATAAACATTTCAGTAGAATAATGAAGTTACATTATTCAAATTACTTCTTATTAGGATATGTACTATATCTATCTTGTGAAATTCCAAATAATCCCGTTGAAATGATTTTGCTCTATTCAGATCGTTCTTTTGCTTGGACTGGAGATCTTGTTACAATTGTATGTGAAGCAGAAGATAGTGATGATGACAAAATAACATATAGTTGGAGTGCACCTAGTGGAAATTTGTTAACTAAAAAAGATACGGCATTTTGGACTGCACCTTATAGTACTGGTTATTTTTTTATAAGCTGTAAGGTTTCTGATGGAGTTGGTACATCTGATGCACAAAGTATTCCTATTAGGGTTGTCTCAGGTGGTCTATTATTAAAAGGTAAGGTTACAAATGCAGTTACAGGTCTTTCAGTAGACAATGTGGAAGTTTCAGTTGATGAATTTTATTACATAACCGGAGATGAAGGTGATTATTCATTATATATAGAAGATCCAACTTCTTCATACCAAGTAATAGCAAAGAATGATTCATTTTGTGAATTTTCTTATAATCTTACTATCCCTGATGATTATGAACTGGATGTGTTTAATTATAATTTTTCCATGAGTCCCATACCTTTACCCGGCGAAATAAGGTTCGTACTAAACTGGGGAGTATCACCTAGTGATTTAGATTCACATCTTAAAACTCCTGAAATAGATAGTTTAGTATATCATGTTTTTTATGGAAATAGAGGAAATGTTGAAACACCACCATATGCAGTATTAGACGTAGATGATACAGATGGGTATGGACCAGAGACAATTACGATAAAAGAATCATTTAGTGGCACTTATATATATTTTATTCATCAATATTCTTCAATGGGCAGTTTTCCAGAATCTGGAAGTCAAGTAAGGGTGTACAACTCACCATCTTGTGGTGGAAATACTATAACAGTACCAAGTGATCAAAGCAGTGGACGATATTGGTATGTTTGCACTTTAAATGGCGAAACTGGTACCATAGAAGAAATTAATCAAATTGTTGATGATGAACCCTGATACACTTTGAATATGTCTGATAAAGAAATAATTATTAATGAAATAAAATCTTTAGTTGAATCATTTGTCAACGAAAGGGATTGGAAAAAATTTCATAGTCCTAAAAACTTAGCTATGTCAATATCTATAGAAGCAGCAGAGTTGATGGAATTATTCCAGTGGTTAACTGTAGAAGAAGCAAAAAAATCCATGATAGATGGAGGTAAATGTAGAAAAAATGCAATTGATGAAATTGCAGATGTTATGATCTATGCTATAGCATTTTGTAATAACAATAATATTGATATATCTGATGCTATAAAACAAAAAATGAAAAAAAATATACAAAAATATCCAACTAGAAAATTCAAAGGAAAATTTTAGTTCTTAAAAGATAGTCTTTTTCTGATGAAAAATAGCATAGCCGTTTCTGAATATATGCTTTTTACTAAAGCTTTTTCTGAGATTATGGATTTAAAACCTTTAGGATTTATTGAAGAAAAAAAAGAAAAATATGACGCTTTAGGCTCAGTTGATTGTTCTGTGTTTTACCCTGATCCTAAACTTCATCAAATTGAAACAGCTAAAAAGAAATCTTGGTTTGGAAATACTTTAGAGCTAATGAAATATTTTATGCAATCTAAATCAAAAAGTAAATTAGAAGAAAAATATAATTTAATGGGTAGTTAGCTTGTGTTAAAATAAAACTACTCCCACATTCGTTGATTTTTTGTTTATAGATTAAATTTAATCATCCTTAAATATCATCAAATTAGGAACTTGAATCGACCCTTTTTCATCAATTGCAAGGGAAAATAAAAGACCCTATATTTCACGGCTTTATCGTCAAGGAAATCGATAATCTGCCCTCGTAGTTCAATGGATAGAACAAGTGCCTCCTAAGCATTAGATGCAGGTTCGATTCCTGCCGAGGGTACATTCTTAAAACAAAATATTTGATATTAAAAAATGCTTAGACCAAAAAAAAATATTACACGTAAAGAAATTCAAAGGGATCCGTTTTTGGAATCCGTTGATCAAGCACAGGCTCATTTAGAGAAAAATAGGAATACATATTTGCAAATAGGTATAGCTTTAATTGTATTATTAATTGGATATAATATAATCAGTGGAAAGAGAGCGCAACATAGAATTGATGGGAGCACTTCTTTAAGCCAGGCGTTGATTGCTTTAGAAAGAAATGATTTAAATACAGCAGAATTCCAATTAGAGACGGTAAATAATGATTTTAGTAAAACTTCAAGTGGTGAATTATCTTTATACTACCTTGGGAAAATGAAATATGAATCTGGAGAATTTGAAAATGCACAAAAATATCTTAATAAATTCTTAAAAAAGAATTCCTTAGATTATTTAAATGCACCAGCGTATATCATTTTGGCGGACATTGAATTAAATAATAATAAAATTAATAATGCTATCAGTCTAATTGACAAAGGTATACGTAAATGTAAAGATCTTCATAATACAAGGACACTAAAATTACAAAAAGCTAAATTGTCATATCAAAAAGGTGATAAAGAAATTGCAAGGGATATGATTAACAAATTTCTAAATGAAGAGGAAAACCTTGGATCTGATCATAGACAAATAGCTGAAGAAATGTTTGGGAAACTTGTAGGCTAATTACTTGATAAAAATATAGATACCCTGTAGATTGACAGGCTTGAAAGCGGGTGAAAACCCGCTTTTCTTTTGTTCAAAATGAATGATACTTTAATAAAAATAATTGAATCCAAATTGTTGGAAGAGCAGTTTCTTATAGAAATGAGCATAAACGAACGTGGTAATTACATAAGAATTATAATTGATTCTGAGGACTCTTTGACATTAAATGACATCGCGGATTTGACTTGTATTCTACAAAATTCAAAGGAATTCAATAAATTGGTTCCAAAAAAATATCGTCTTGAAGTTACAACCCCTGGCATAGAACGACCATTGCAATATCCATTTCAATACAAAAAAAACATCAATAGAAAAATAAATATGATGTTTAATGATGGTGAAATTATCCGAAATGTAACTGGAAAAGTAATGGGAGCTAATGATCATAGTGTTACAGTGTTAACCAAAAAAGACAATAAATCAATAAGTATTAACTATGATCAAGTTCAATCTGCGAAAATAAATGTATCATTTAAATAACACCTAGGAGTTATTTTGGTAAACAGAGAATTAATTGAAGTTTTTTCAGAAATTGCGCGTGAAAAAAATGTCGAACGTTCAGAACTTGCAACAATATTAGAAGAATTATTTCTTTATGTGATTGAAAAAGAATATGGAGATTCTTCTAATTGTAGTTGTATTGTAAATATTGATAAAGGTGAAATTGAAATTTATTCTGAAAAAACGATTGTTGATGAAGTAGATGATTATAAAGTAGAAATTACTCTTGAAGAAGCAATTTCAAAAGAACCTGAAGCTGTAGATTTAGAGGTTGGAGATGTTTTTGTTGAAGTAATAGACCCTAGAGTTTTTGGTAGAAGATTAGTAACTACTGCTAAGCAGTTTTTTGCACAGAGGCTGCGTGACGTTGAACGTAATTATATTTATGAAGATTATGCCAACAGAATAGGTGAAATAGTTATTGGTGATGTACATCAAATACAAAGAGATGGAGTTTTTATAAATATCGAACAAGCTGAATTACGAATGCCTAGAAATGAACAAATTCAATCAGAAAGATATAGAAGAGGTGAAACTTTACGTGCTGTAATAAAATCAGTGGAAGTAACATCAAAAGGACCTGATATAATAGTTACAAGAAGTGATAATCATTTTCTGTATAAATTATTTGAATTAGAAGTACCGGAAATAGAAGATGGAATCATTGATATAACTGCAATTGCCAGATATCCTGGGGAAAGAGCAAAAATCATTGTCAAATCAAATGATCGGAGAATAGATCCTGTAGGTGCTTGTGTGGGGATGAGAGGAAGTAGAATTCAAGCGATTGTTAGAGAATTGAACAATGAAAAAATTGATATTGTTAATTTTAGTGAACAAGCCGAAATATTAGTTAGTAGGGCTTTGTCTCCCGCAAAACCAGCGCAACTTTTTCTTGATGATGATAAAAAGTATTGCGTTGCATTATTTGAAGATGACAGTTTAGATGCTGCCATTGGAAGAAATGGTATGAATATTAATCTTGCGGCTAAAATTACTGAATACAAGATTGATGCCTATGGAATAAAACAATATGAAAGAATTCAAGAAGATCAAAAGACATTATTGAGTGACATTGATGAAGTTGATGATATTATGGTTGATGCACTGAAAAATATTAATGTAATTGTAGTATCTGATCTTTTAGATGCAGATATGGAAGATTTACTTAAATCTGAATCTATTAATGAAAAAGAACTTGATACCATTTATGAAGCTGTACAATCATTTGTTGAAAGAGAGATTGATTTCGATGAGGAAAATGATGAGAATATATTGGAAAATTTAGATTTAGAATTAGATGAAAAAATTGGTGATAGTGAAAATGAAGAAGAATAACAATTAATTTAGAATTAATATAGAATATGTCAAAAATCAGAATATTTCAAATTGCTAAGGAACTAAACCTTTCACATACTGATATCTTAAGTTTTCTCAAATCTAGAAAAATAAATGTTTCTAGTCATATGTCTCCAGTTGATGATAATACACATAAAATGATTATGAATGAATTTTCAAAGGATAAGGAACAAGTTGACAGATATAGGAAGGAACAAGTAAGAAGAGAGATTCATGATACACGTTTAAAGGAGCAGCAACAAACTGGAAAAAAATTAAAGTTACTATCATTAAATGAACAGAGGAAAATTGAGCGGAAAGAAAGTAAAATAATTGCGGATAAAGAAAAAGAAGAAAAAAAGAAAAAGGAACAAGAAGATTTAAAAAAAGCAAATGCAAGAGCTGAACGAGAAAAAAAATATGACAACAGAAAAAAGAGGTCGAGTAAAACTGAAAAAAAAATAAACGATAAAGACTCTATTAGAAAAGCGAAAGAATTAAAAAAGAAATTTAAACCAACAAAAAAACTAAGATCTATCAATTTGTCTGATATTCAATCTGAAATTGGTTTAGGATCTATTAAACAACCGGTAAATAAAAAAACCAAAAAAGATGATAAAGTGCAGGGTTCAGTTAAGACAAAAGTGAAGGGAATTCTTGCGCGTATGGATACAAAAACAAGAAAAAAAAAAAATAAAAAAATAAAACATAAAGAAGAAGAAATTTCAGTAGAGAATACTGAAAAACCAATTATTAAAGTAGCAGAATTTTCAAATGTTGACGAGTTGGGAAAAATTTTTGGAGTGACTTCGAGTGATATTATTCAAATCTGTATTGAACTTGGAATGCTGGTTACAAAAAATCAAAGAATGGATTGGGATATGATTGAATTGTTGGCAGACCATTTCGGATTTATTCCCAACAAAATTACTGATGTAGGAGAAGATATTTTTCAAATTGAATTAAATGAAGAAGATTTGAAAAATGCCACCTCTAGAGCACCAATAGTAACGGTAATGGGTCATGTAGATCATGGAAAAACTAGTCTTCTAGATTATATACGGAAGACAAATGTAGCAGAAGGTGAATCTGGAGGAATTACTCAACATATAGGTGCATATAAAGTGAATTACAATAACCGAGATTTAACTTTTCTTGATACACCAGGTCATGAAGCCTTTACAGCAATGCGAGCTAGGGGAGCGCAAGTCACTGATATTGTAATTTTAGTTGTTGCCGCGGATGATGCAGTTATGCCTCAAACAATCGAAGCTATTAGTCATACAAAAGCAGCTGGAGTACCAATGGTTATAGCCATTAATAAAATGGACAGACCTGGAGCAGATCCTGAGAAAGTTAGAAGATCATTATCGGAGCATGAAGTTTTAGTTGAGTCGTGGGGTGGAAAGGTTCAAGATATTGAAATAAGTGCAAAAAATGGTGATGGAATTGAAAATCTTATGGAAAGCCTTTTATTAGAAACGGATGTTCTAGAACTAAAATCTAATCATAATTGTAATGCTAGAGGTACGGTGATTGATTCACGGCTTGATAAAGGACTTGGTCCAATTGGAACTATTTTAATACAACATGGTAAGTTAAAAATTGGTGATCCGTTCATTTGTGGCGATTTTCCAGGAAAAGTTAAAACTATTACAAATCAAAATGGATCCAGATTAAAAGAAGCTGGTCCTTCCGATGCTATTCAAATTCAAGGATTTGATCAGGTTCCTCAGGCAGCAGATTTGTTTGCAGTTGTTGATGATGAAAAATCAATAAAACGAATCTCAAGTGAAAGGCAAAGAATAAAAAGGGAGATAGAACAAAAAAAGATGGCCTTCTCATTGGACCAAATGTCATCTTTGATTAAAGAAGGAACAGTAAAAAACTTACCTCTTATCATAAAAGGGGATGTTGATGGATCTGTAGAAGCTCTCGCTGAATCACTTGAAAAAATTAAAAATGATGAAGTAGGGATCAAGGTAGTTCATAAAAGCGTCGGTATGATTACTGAATCAGATGTGTTATTAGCAGAAGCTTCAAAAGCAGTGATAATTGGCTTTCATGTGCAAGTAAATTCAAATGCAAGATTACAAGCTAATCAAGCAGGGGTTGATATACGTACCTATAATGTAATATATCAAGCTGTAGAAGAATTAACTCTTGCACTAGAAGGAATGCTAGAACCTGATAAGGTAGAAAGTAGCCTAGGTAAAGCCGAAGTCTTAACTCAATTTAAAATACCCAAGATTGGTTTCATCGCAGGGTGCAAAGTATTAGATGGCTTAGTTATTCGGAATGGTAAAGCTCGAGTTATAAGAGATGGTGAACCTTTAATTGAAGGTCTCATTAATTCTTTAAAGCGTCATAAAGACGATGTCAAAGAAGTTAAAGATGGTTTAGAATGCGGTATAGGAATTGATGGGATTAAAAAATTTAAAGAAGGCGACATCATTGAAGTTTACGAAATTCGTGAAGTGAAACGTAAATTAGAATTAAATTGAATTCTAATAAACCTTACTCCCGCTCAGAAAGAGTAGGGAAGCAAATATTGGATATTTTGAGCGAAATTCTTTTGAAAAATATTGATCTTTCTTACCTTGGGTTTGTCACATTTACAAATGTTAAAATTTCAAATGATTTAAAATCAGCAAAGGTATTTTATTCAGTATTAAATCAAAAATTGCCAGATGTTGATTTAAATATTGAAATTAATAAAAAACAAAAAGCCTTTAAAAAATTCATGGGACCGGAAATTAATATAAAATCTACTCCGTCTATCCGTTTTTATCTAGATGAAAGCCTCACTTATGCAGAAAAAATAAATAAGTTATTTAAAGATTCAGGCATTGATTACGAAAATAATGATTCTAAATATTAATAAACCAGTAGGTTGGACATCATTTGATGTAGTAAAAAAAATCAGATCAATTGTTTGTGAGAAAAAAGTTGGACATTCTGGAACTCTTGATCCTTTTGCTGAAGGCGTTTTAGTTATTGGTACTGGTAAGGATACAAAAAATCTCGCAAAGATCACTAATCATGAAAAGGAATACATAGGATCAATATTATTGGGGACATTAACAGATACTCTCGATATTGAAGGAGAAATTATTGAAAGAAAGGCGGTTCCAAACTTATCAGAAAAACAAATTATAAAAACTCTAAAAACCTTTATTGGTCATATGAATCAGATTCCTCCAATGTTTTCAGCAAAAAAAATTAATGGTAAACGATTATATGAATTAGCTAGAAAAAAAATTGAGATTAAAAGAAAGGCAAATTTAATTAAAATTATTTCTATCGATTTAATTAATTATTCAAATAATATTATTACTATTTCTGTAGTTTGTTCAAAGGGTACATATATCAGAGTTTTAGCAAAAGATATAGCAGAAAAATTGGGAACAGTAGGACATCTTCAAAACTTAAAGAGGATAAGAGTTGGTCAATATTCAATTGATCAATCTGACACAATTGAAAATTTTCAAGAAACATGGAAATTATCCGAAGTTTAAAAGACTTTAAACCACTTAAATCTTCAGTATTAACAATTGGTTCATATGATGGAATTCATAGAGGTCATCAAAAGATTTTATCTACATTAGTAGATCATTCTAATTTTAGAAAAATTCCTTCAGTTCTAGTTACCTTTGATCCACATCCTCGTCATATTTTAGATCTAAAATCTAAAAAACTATCACTTATAATGAGCATCAATCAGAAATTAGAAATTATTAATTCCTTAGGAGTGAGTCTGGTATATATTATTAATTTTACAATAGAGTTTTCAAAGATCACTGCTAATGAGTTTCTTGTGAATACAATAATCAAATATTTTAATCCGGAGTTTATAATTATTGGATATAATCATCATTTTGGTAATAAAAGAGCCGGTAGTGCAACATTTTTAGAAGAATTTTGCAAAAAACAATCTATTGGTCTTGAAGTTATTAAGCCAATTTTAGATGATAAAAAGGATATTTCTAGTTCGAGAATTCGTCAATTAATTAAAGAAGGGTTTATTCGAAAAGTAAATTTTGAATTAGGTGCCGTTTTTAGTTTTAATGTAAAAGTTGTACATGGCTCAGGTCGTGGTAAAAATTTAAATTTTCCAACAGCTAATGTGATACCAGTTGATAAAAATCAAATATTACCAAAAAATGGTGTTTATTTTGTCAAGGGAAGGTTTATTGGACTTAATCCATATGGTATGTGTAATTTCGGCATGAGACCTACCTTTGAAGAAAATAATCTAGTGATGGAAATACATTTTTTCCATGATAAGATAGATAGCCTATATGGGAAAGAGATAAGAGTAGAGTTTTTAGAAAGGATACGGGACGAAAAAAAATTTCCCACATCAGAAGAATTAGTCAAGCAATTACATAAAGATAAACAAAAATGCCTTGAATTAAGAGGTAAGTACGAATAGGAGCGATAAAATGCCTATCACTAAAGAAGAAAAACAAAAATACGTTGAACAATTTGGTAAAGATGCAAATGACAGTGGAGCACCAGAAGTACAAATTGCAATCTTAACACATCGTATTCGAGAATTAACAGATCATGTTAAAATACATAAAAAAGATAATCATACAAGAAGGGGTCTTGTGAAATTAGTATCTAAACGAAAAAAAATGTTAAAATATCTAATACGTCAAAATTCTGCGTCTTATGTGAAATTAATAAAAGAGTTATCAATAAGAGGTTGAATTTTATAGATAACTCAATAAAAAAGAGAAAAAATAATGAAAATGAAAGAAAGTACAATCGCTGGAAAAACCATGCGATTAGAGACAGGAAGAATTGCACGTCAAAGTAATGGTTCGGTATTAGTTAGTCTTGGAGAGACGACCGTATTAGCTACGGTTAATGCTGCTAAAGAACCAAGAGAAGATATTGATTTTTTTCCGTTACAAGTTGAATATAGGGAAAAACATTATGCCGGAGGTAAAATACCTGGAGGGTTTTTTAAAAGAGAAGCAAGACCGGCAGAGCATGAAGTTTTAACAAGCAGGCTTACTGATCGTCCAATAAGACCGTTGTTTCCCAAAGGGTTTAAAAACGAAACTCAAATTATGATCACCGTTCTTCAAAGTGACGGTGAAAATATGGCCGATACATTGGCAGGTGTGGGTGCATCAGCAGCATTGATGACATCATCTATACCTTGGAATGGTCCTATAGCAACTGTTCGTGTAGGACAAGTTGATGGCGTTTTTATTATTAATCCTACAAGATCAGAATTAGAAAACTCTAATATGGAATTAGTTGTTTCAGGAAATAATGAAACTGTGGTTATGGTTGAAGGTGAGGCAGAATTTATGTCCGAGACTGAAATGCTAGATGGTCTAAAACAGGCACATAGTGTTATAAAGGAGATCATAGATTTGCAAAATGATTTAGTTTCTTCTTTAGAAATTGTTAAAGATAATTTTGTAATCCCTGAACCAGATGAATCTCTTGTTTCTGCAGTTGAAAGTGAGCTAGGGAACAAAATTGATGATATTATAAGAATTGAAGATAAACACGAACGCTCTACTTCAAAAAATGATATGATTGATTTTATATTAAATAATTTAGAAGAAAACTTTCCTGAGCAAGAAAACTTAATAAAATCAATTATAGATGATCGATTTAAATTTGCTTTTAGGGAACAAATTTTATCTGATGGAGTAAGGAGTGATGGCAGATCTAACACAGATATTCGAACCATTACCGTCGAGGCAGGTATTTTATCAAGAACTCATGGATCAGCATTGTTTACTCGAGGAGAAACCCAAGCATTAGTAGTGACGACATTAGGCTCAAAAAGTGATGAAATGATTATTGATAGTATGGATGATGATTATAAAAAATCTTATTATTTGCACTATAATTTTCCACCTTATTGTGTTGGTGAAGTGGGCAGAATAGGTTTTACTGGTAGAAGAGAAATCGGTCATGGAAATCTTGCACAAAGAGCTATTAAACCCGTTCTTCCAGATTACGATGATTTTCCATATACCATTCGCGTAGTTTCTGAAATAATGGAATCTAATGGATCATCTTCAATGGCATCAGTATGTGGTGGATCTTTGTCACTTATGAGCGCTGGGGCACCTTTAAAATCACCAGTAGCAGGAATAGCTATGGGATTAATAACAGATGGTAAACGCCATGCGATATTAAGCGATATTTTGGGTATGGAAGACCATTTAGGTGATATGGATTTTAAGGTCGCTGGCACAAAAGATGGCATTACAGCTATTCAACTAGATTTAAAAATAGAAGGTTTATCATTTGAATTAATGGAAGAAGCTTTAAAACAGGCAAAAGAAGGAAGGCTCCATATTTTAGAAAAAATGAATGAAGTTTTACCAGAAGCCAACGAAATATCTCCTTATGCACCCAGAATTATGTCTCTTATGATAAATCCTGAAAAAATAGGTGCCTTAATAGGTCCTGGAGGAAAAAATATAAAGAAAATTATTGAAGATACAGAATGCGAAGTTAATGTTGATGATGATGGGTTAGTGACAGTTGCAGGTGCAAATACTGAAAAATGTAATGAGGCCGTTGAATTAGTTAAAGCCATAACATTTGAGCCAGAGGTTGGGATGGAATTTGACGCTAAAGTTACTCGACTAATGTCTTTTGGTGCTTTTGTTGAATTTGCACCAGGACGAGAAGGTATGGTACATATTTCTGAATTAGAGTGGCATCGTGTTGAAAAAGTTGAAGATATACTGAAACCAGGCGATAATGTGAGGGTAAGACTTATTAAAATTGATGATCAAGGTAGATTGGATTTTAGTAGAAAAGCACTAATTGAAAAACCAGAAGGCTATGTTGAAAGACCTAAAAGACCTCGTAGAGATAATAAACGAGGTGGGGGTAGAAATTTTAAAAAACGTAGATTCTAAAATATATTATAAATATCATTATCATATTTATAATTAAACATATGTTAATGCAGATCTATTGTTTCTAATTACTTTGAAATACTTTCAGGTTTCAATGAATGAAAAAACCAAATTTATCCAAACATTTTCAAAGACGTTTACCTTCTTCAATTAGAAAAGCTCAAATTGCATTTGATAAAAGAAAAGACAAAAATTTAATAAATGTAATAAATCTTTCCATAGGTAATGTTTCACTTCCTATGTACCCTGCAATGCAGGAAAGAATGAAGAAACTAGGGAAAACAGTTTTTTCGGATGGTGTTGTTCCTTATACACCAAGTGCTGGTACAAAAGAAACTAGAAAAGCCTTTTTAAATATTCTGGAAGCATCGGGTATGGATTCATCTAATTTGTTTGTGAATATAACAGATGGTGGTTCATCAGCCATGGAACTTATGCTCTTGGGAGTAAGTGGACCATCTTCATTAAGACCAATTGTGTTATTAGATCCGGCTTATACAAATTATATTGAATTTTCTAAAAGGCTGAATGTTCCAATTGTTACAACCGAAAGAAAAATAAATGATGATGGCTCCTTTAAAAAATTAGATTTAAATAATTTAAAACATATTATTGAATTAAATAACCCTACAGCTGTTTTAGTTATACCTTACGATAATCCTACAGGACAATTTTTATCCCAAAATGAATTAGATGAAATTGCTAAAATATGTGTTGAATATGGATTATGGTTAGTGAGTGACGAAGCCTATCGTCCTTTATGCTATAAAAAAAACAATTTTTCAAGTATTTGGAAAATTTCTAAACAAAATATTCCCGGTATAAAAGGCTATAGAATAAGCATTGAATCTGCATCAAAAGTTTGGAATGCTTGTGGATTAAGAATTGGCGGTATTATAACTGATAATGAAAAGTTTCATATAAAAGCTATATCAGAGTATACTGCAAATTTATGTGCTAATACATTAGGTCAAAATATATTTGGAGTCCTTGCCTATGAGTCACATGAAAAAATTCAAAGCTTATTTTTTTTTAAAGAAAATTTAGAAAATGAAATTCCTGGTTTGATTGTAACCCAACCAGAAGCCGCTATTTATTGTGTTATTGATTTTAAAAATATTTGTAATGATGAATTTGATGTAGAACATTTTGTTCATTATTGTGCAACCCAAGGAAAAGTAAGATTAGATAATATTCTTTATACATTATTATTAGCACCAATGACTGGATTTTATTCAAATCCAAAATTAGGAAAAACTCAATTAAGATTATCAATTGTAGAATCCCCTGAGCTAATGAGAAAAAGTCCAAAAATCCTTTCAAAATTATATAAATCATATTTAAAATAATTCAAAATTCATTTCTATTGAAATAACAAGATATCTTATTTATATTAAAGTATAACTTTAAGTAATAATTATTGTGGCAAAAGTACAACCGAAAGTAAAAAAGCTTTATTATTCAATTGGAGAAGTAAGTGAATTAACCCAATTAAAAGCCTATGTTTTAAGGTATTGGGAAACTGAATTTTCACAGTTAAAACCACCAAAGAATAGAGCAGGGAATCGTACATATAGACAAAAAGATATCGATACAATCCTCAATATAAAAGATCTCTTATATAATAAAAAATATACAATAGATGGAGCACGTTCAGTATTATCTGGAAAAGAAACTGTTTATAAAGTTTCAAGAAAAAATGGTCCTTTAAATGAAAAGCAGAAAATTATTATAAAAAAAATAAAAGAAGATCTTTCGGATATTTTATCAATTATTTCAAAATAATAATTTCGGAGCGTGGCGCAGCCCGGTAGCGCACCACAATGGGGTTGTGGGG
>CAZPHE010000027.1:0-22483 GCA_964586315.1 uncultured bacterium
CCCATATTTTTCATAATTGTTTCTACATCAGCAAAGTCTAGGTTAATAACACCCTGAACATTAATAAGATCAGAAATCCCTTTTGCAGCTTGATGTAAAATTATATCAGCCATTTCAAATGCTTCTGGTAATGTTGTTGATTTGTCTACTATAGACATTAGTTTTTGATTCGGAATAGCAATTAGTGTATCACATGCTTTTTTCATTTCTGCCATGCCTTCTAATGCTCTATTCATCCTTTTAGGTCCTTCAAAATTAAATGGCAAGGTAACAATACCAACTGTTAATATACCAAGCTCTCTTGAAACTTGGGAAATAACAGGAGCTGCTCCTGTACCAGTTCCTCCTCCTAAACCTGCTGTGATAAATACCATGTCTGCACCATCGAGCAATGCAGTCACTGCTTCTTTATCGGATTCAACCGCTTCTTTGCCTACATTAGAATTTGCTCCAGCACCTAGGCCTTTGGTCAAATTTTTTCCAATCTGGATTTTTTGTTCTGATGGATTATTGTCAAGATCTTGGGCATCAGTATTAATAGCGATAAAATCAACACCCTGCATACCGGATGTAATCATTCGTGTTACCGCATTTCCACCTGCGCCTCCAACTCCAACAACTTTTAATTTAGCTTTTTGTTCACTTAGGCTATCAAACTCGAACAGCATGATATTCTCCTTATTTTACTGGTTTGGTTAAGATATGTATTGTTCAATTTTATTTCGAATTTTTTTCATAAAACTCCCTAAAGTTCTATTTTTTGGTTTTTGGGTTCTAACATGATCATTTGCGTTAATAGGCCAGAGCAGTAATCCCATAGCAGTTGCAAAATGTGGTGCATTAGCAATATCTTGGGCTCCATCAATTTTTATAGGTGTGCCTACACGTACTGTAACTCCTAAAGTATTCTCGGCAAGAGAAAGAATATTTCTTAATTCTGCACCACCACCAGTCATTACAATGCCGTAGGTCAAAGGATCTTTTATATCTGCCCTTGAAATTTCTCTAATAACCAATTGTAATATCTCTTGCATCCTTGCTTCAACGTAGCGAGACACTTCTTTTTCCGATATGGATCTTTTTAGTGTATTATTTGATGATATATCAATATTCAATTTATCTGATGACATTGAAGATAATGCTGAAGCATATTTGATTTTTATCATCTCAGCTTCTTTGATACCAAGTTGGAGCATTACGGCTATATCATTAGTAATACTAGCTGCCCCTAAAGGAATAACTGCAGTGTGTCGTACTGCATTATTATAATATACTGCTACATTAGTGGTTTGTGAACCTATCTCAACTAAGGTCACTCCTAATTCCATTTCATCATATTCTAATGTTGATAAAGCTGATGCTAGTGGTTGGAATACAAGACCATCGACTGATATTCCTAATTCTTCTACACATCTTACCAAATTATTCATAGCAGTAGTTGCTGCGGTTACAAGGTGAACTCTGCCCTCAAGGCGCCTACCTATCATGCCTAATGGATTTTTGATTTCTTCTAGAGTATCTACAAGATATTCTTGTGGCAATGTATGTAAAATATCTCGATCAACTGGTAATGAAATTGCTTGGGCTAAATCTAAAACTTGAAATATATCATTATCATTAATTGTACGTTCTGTAAGCCCTCCTGGCGATCCATTCATTCTATTCAATGCGATTGCTGCTTGGGTGTTCATTGAACGGATATGTTCGCCTGTAATGGAAAGGATCGCAGAATTAATCTTAATATTTGCCATTAATTCTGTATCTGTTAAAACTTTTTCTAGTTTAATTATTAATTCATCTCTATTTGTAATGATTCCACTTTTTATGCCAGCTGAAGGGACAGATGAAATACCCAACAATTTTATGGTTTTTGAAGTCGGGATTGCTTGAGCAATTGCACAAGTAATATTGGAAGATCCTATATCTAATCCAACAATTATTTGATGGTCATGTCCATTTACAATAATATTCATAAGCTACGGTTCTTAGCAATTATCTGATTTTCATAACGCATGTCAAGGTAATTAAAATCAGATAATTGTTTTGGTTTAAGCATATTCTCAAATTTTTTTAGTGTGTTGATTCTCTTTACAATGTGATCACGACCTAAATAAATTTGTGTTGGCTGATCTGATAATATCAGTTCCATTTCATTATCTGAAGTCATTTTCATTTCTGATAAATTATTATAAAGAGATATGTAGTTTTCTTTGATTTGTTTTAACCAATAAATGCAATGTTCAACATTCATCGATAACGCTTTTTTACCAACAGGATATAAACTTACTTCAGGATTAAAATTGGTCATTATTGGGAGATTGTAACTATTTAGATTACCAGCATCTGGCAAAACATATCCTTCTTTATCTAATAAAACCATTGGATCTATTTGTAAAATAGCAATTGGTTCGCGTTCTATGATTTCAACTTTGATTATTGATGGATATCTTTTGCTTAAACGTGTGGCTTTTATATAAGGATGTTCCTCTAAAATTTTGCTGATTTGTTCTAGAGCTATTTTATCGGTTCTTTTTCCCATATATTCTTTAAATAAAGTACTATAATGGTTGCTATCCAAAATTTTTGTTTCAGATAAAATTATTTTTTTTATAACCATTGTTTTGTTAAAGTGAGACCACCACAAAGAGATAATCATGATAGATACTATTGTTAAAATAGATAGAGTAGAAAAAACAATACGCGTCCATTTGGTTTTTATTTTATTATTCATTTATCATAAAGTCCTGTTTTCCAAAGCCCAAGGTTTTTATTTCTAGTTCTAATTGTACATTAAATTTTTCTAAAACAGTTTTTTTTGCTAATTGAATTAATTCTATGATATCTGAAGAAGATGCTTGCCCATGATTTATGAAAAAATTTGCATGATGAGTAGAAATTTCGGCATCACCTTTTCGAACACCTTTTAACCCAGCTTGGTCAATTAAATATCCAGCTGCATTTTCTTTTGGATTTTTGAAAACACTTCCTGCAGAACGGAATCTCAGTGGTTGATTAGATTTTCTACCTTTACTTGCATTATTACGTTTTTCTTGAATAATACTTGGATTTTCTTGAGGAAGTTGAAATTCAGCAGAAAGAATAAATTCATCTTTTCTAAATGTAGAAAAGCGATATGAAAAATCAATTTCATTTGCATTATATGAACGAATTTCTCCTTTCATAGTCATTACATCAACGTTAATTAAATAATTTGAAATTTCTCCACCAAATGCTCCTGCATTCATAACTAGGGCACCACCCAAAGTACCAGGAACACCAATTAAACTTTCGAGACCTGTTAAATTTCTATTTATTGTTTCTTTAACTAATTTTCCAAGCATAACACCCGATTCAGCCATTATAAGAGAACTTTTTATTTTTAATTGGTTTAATGATTTTGCAGGACTAAGAACAAGTCCTCTAATCCCTTCATCGGATACGAGCAAATTTGAACCGGATCCAATAAAATAAACAGGAATTGAATTCTTATGTGCAAATTTTAATACTGAGGATAGATCAAACCTATCTTTTGGTCTAATATAAGCAGTAGCAGGGCCACCTATTCCATAAGATGTATGCTTTGACATTAACTCATTTTCAATAATAGTACCTTTCACAATTGATCTTAATTCCTTTATTTGATTCAAACTAAAACTCCATTAGAAAGGGACTTAAGATGTTCTAAATATGATTCGCTATAGCGCCATATACTGCCTGCCCCCATTGTAATTATCATATCTCCAGTTTGGATCAATTTATCCAATGTTTTTTCAAGATCATCGAGATCAGGTAATAAATAACACTGACCATTCATATTTTTGTTTAGTTCATTATAAATCAATTTTGAAGTAATTCCGGGTAATGGTTTTTCTCTTGCAGGATAGATATTTGTAAGCAAAACAATATCAGCATTTTCAAGTGCTAAACTAAATTCTTTAAAAAATACGCCAGTTCTACTAAATAGATGTGGTTGAAAGATTACAATAATTCTTCTTTTCCAACCATTTCTAGCAGCCTTCAATGTAGCTTCCACTTCAGTTGGATGATGTGCGTAATCATCTACAATCATAATATCATTACAAATACCTTTAATATCAAATCTCCTGCGAACACCTCCAAATGTTGAAATCCCTTCTTGAATAGTTTTAAATGAAAGACCCATTTCCAAACCTAAAACAACAGCCGCCAAAGAGTTTATAACATTATGCTCTCCAGGAACATTTAAATGAATTTCTCCTAAGCTTTCCTCCGCACGAAAAACATTGTATGTGGATTCATTCTCATAAAATCGAAGATTTCTCGCTCGATAGGCCGCATCCCTTGACCGTCCATAGGTGGTCATGGGCCTTTCAATTTTTGGTATAATTTCTTGTGCTGATGGAGAATCAGTACAAATAATGATTTCACCATAAAATGGAATAGATTTACAGAATTGCACAAATGCATTTTGAATATCTTTAAGATCCTTATAACAGTCTGTGTGTTCAAGTTCTATGTTTGTAATTAAACCTATTGTTGGTTTTAATGCTAAAAAACTACGATCAAACTCATCTGCCTCAACGATAATAATATCACCTTTACCAAGATTTGAATTACTTTTTAATTTTTGTACTAGACCTCCAACAACAATTGTTGGATCTTTTTTTGCATGAGTTAGGATAGAGCCTATCATTGAGGTAGTGGTTGTTTTACCATGGGTACCACCAACTGCAATACTAGTCTTTTTTAAAGATATAAGTTCACCTAACATTTCTGCTCGCCTTATTATGGGTATACCTTTTTGGCGGGCTCGAATAATTTCTGGATTTTCCATAGATACAGCACTAGAATAAACTAAAACATGTGAATCAGTTATATTATTGGGATCATGACCAATGTTTATCTTAATACCTAGTTTTTTTAATCGTTTAACATTTTCGTTATTACTTTGGTCTGAACCTTTTATATTAAAATCAAGATTGAATAGCAATTCAGCAATTCCACTCATACCGATACCACCAATACCTACAAAATATATATTTTTTATTTTTCTAAAGGTCATGATATCGATTTAAAAACGTGATCAACAATTTTTTTTGTCGCATCTGGTCGTCCTAATATTTTAGACGCTTGGCTCATCTTTTTTAATTCTTGTTCATTGTGTATTAGACTCATAATAGTATGATGAAAATCTCTTGAATTGAGAGACTTTTCAAATAGTATGCGAGCTGCATTAGCATTGACCAATGCTTGTGCATTTTTGGTCTGGTGGTCACCTGCTGCAAAAGGGAATGGTATTAAAATAGAAGGTTTCCCACAAACGGTAATTTCGGCAAGTGTTAATGCACCACTTCTGCAAATTATTAAATCTGAAATTGCATAAGCATCTGACATATTATTTATAAAAGGTATGACTCGAATCATATCATTATTCATTTTTCTATATTTTGTATATTCTAAATCACCTGTTTGCCAAAGTATCTGTACACCAGCATCTGAAATATCTTTAGCAATGTTATTCATCATTTGATTTAAATATGCAGATCCCTGACTACCACCAAAAAGAAAAAGGGTTTTTTTGTTTTCTTCAAGTTGAAATTCTTTTAATCCAATTTGTTTATTACCATTAGCAATATCGTTTCTAATAGGGTTTCCAGTATGAATTATTTTTGAATTAAGATCAGATTTTGTTTCATTGAATGCGACACAAATTGTTTTTGCTTTTTTAGCAAACCATCGTGTTGTTAGGCCAGGAAATGAATTTTGTTCTTGAAGTATTATGGGTAAGGACTTATTCTTTTTTGATGCAACATAAAGAGGCATAGCAGATGCATAGCCTCCTGTACCTATAATAATTTGTGGTATAAAATTATTTAATAAGTTATTAATTTTATAAAAAGAACTAATAATTCGTATTGGTAATAAGCTGTTTCGACCTATGCTTTTTAAACTTAGGCCACGTTGTAAACCTCGTATTGGGACAAGTGTATGCCAGACATCTTTAATAGGAAAAACTTTGGCTTCTAATCCAAAATTTGATCCAATGTAATGAATTTTTGCTTTTGGATTACGATAATGAATTTCTTCACCAATAGCTAGAGCGGGGAACAAGTGTCCTCCAGTTCCCCCACCTGCAATAAGGATTTTTAAATCAGCCATATAAAACAGGACTCCAGCCTTTATTCATACCTACAGACCTCCTAGCCTGTGATATGTTTAATAAAATACCCATCATTGCCATGTTGATCACCATACCTGAACCACCATAGCTTACCATAGGCATAGGTAATCCTGTCACAGGTAAAATACCTGTAACCACTGCTGCATTTATAAATGCATAGATTACCAGATTGAACACAATTCCAATTGAAAGAAATACTCCAAAAGGATCAGTGCATTCTTTCGCAATTTTTATACCTCTAAAAAAGATCAATAAATAAAGGGTTAAAACTGGAACAGTACCAATAATAAAACCTAACTCTTCACCAATAATTGCAAAAATAAAATCTGTATGAGGAGTTGGAAGAAAATGATTTTTTTCAATACTATTACCTAATCCCACTCCAAAAACACCTCCATTGCCAAGACTAATTAATGATTGATTTGCCTGATAACCTATATCTGGATTATCTCCAATTCCTAAAAAAGAAAGCATTCTCTGGCGTCTATAATCTCTTGATAATAGAACAGGGATACCTATCAGTAAAACCATAGCCCCTGATAAAGAAAGTTGTGAAAATTTTGCTCCACCAATGAATAAAATTAACATACCTATAATACAAATCATTAATGCAGTACTATAATCAGGTTGTATAATGATTAATGCCATAATTAGACTTAACAATCCTAAGGCTGGAAGTAATCCGATTTGAAAATCTTTTAGTTTATCTCTTTTTTTATCTACATAGTAAGACATAAAAATAATTACTGAGAATCGAGCAATATCAGAAGTTTGTAATGAAAATGACCCTAGATATAACCATCTAGATGGTTTGTACCAAGAATAACCTTGTATGAGATAATATGCTTTAGTTATAATTAATAAGAGGATTGAAATAACAACTAGATATGGTGCAATGATTTTTAGTTTTCTGTAATCAAATATTAAAAAACTAAAAAGAAAAAACATGCCCACAAGAAGTCTTTTGAGATGATTACGTAAAAATAGCATTTCAGTTTGACCATTAGATGATGAAAAGGATTCGTACCAACTTGCACTATAAAGCATAATGGTTCCAAGTACCGTCAATATGCATAGATATGTTAGAAGACGACGATCGTATTTATGAATTATCATATCTATCATTTTGTAATAAACTCATTTACCAATTTTTTAAAGTGTTGACCTCGAACTTCAAAATTTGAAAATTCATCAAAACTGGCGCATCCTGGAGAAAATAATACAATATCTCCAGGAATAGCCAGTACTTGAGCTTTCTGTACTGCAGAGCTAAGATTAGTTACTTGAATTAATCTTACCGCATCCCCTATAGCAGTATTGATTTGCTCACCGGCTTCCCCATAAGAGATAATTTCTCTTACATGACTTGATTTGATATGTGGAAGGAGTAGCCGAAAATCTGAACCTTTATTATATCCTCCTAATATGAGAATAATAGGTTTATTAAAAGTTTTAATTGCCGCAATAACTGCATCAATATTTGTGGCTTTTGAATCATTTATATAATCAATAGAATTGTTACTTATAACATATTCAAGACGGTGCTCTATACCTTTAAATTCCTTAATTGTTTTAAATATAATATTATCATTAATACCTAATAAATGAGCGCAAGTTGAAGCTAAAAGGCAATTATGTAAATTGTGGTCACCATGGATTTTTAATTCATTTAATCTTAAAATAGAGTCATCTAATGGCCCTTTTATTTTATTATTTCTTATTTTAAATAATGTATTTTTTCCCTTAATACTAAAAGGTATAAGATTTGCTTTTTTGTTCTTTAATGCAGTAGCCAACATCGGTATATCACAATTATATATAATAGAAGCGTCTGGTTTTATATTCTGAACCATTTTTAATTTCATATTAAGATATTCAGTCATTGAACCGTGCCTATCTAAATGATCTGGAGATATGTTAGTAAATATGGAAATTTTAGGAGAGAAATGCCTAACAAATTCCATTTGAAAACTTGAGATTTCTAAAATGTATACCCTATTATCATCTGGGTTAATAATTTCATCTAAAACACATTCAGAAAAAGCCAAGCCCATATTACCGGCTATTCTAACATTGAATTTATTTCTTTTACAAATTTCATATAATATGTGTGATGTAGTGGTCTTTCCATTAGAACCTGTTATGGCTAAAATAGTAGATTCTGTAAACCAACTAGAAAATTCTATTTCGCTTACAATTGGTATATTCTTTTTTATAGCTATTTTAACTATTTTTTCATTTTTGGATATACCTGGAGATAAAATCCATAAATCTGCTTCAAAGATTTGATCACTGTGTAGACCAATTTCACTTGCAATATGATAGTCGTGCATCAAATCCATAGAATTTATAAGGACTTCATTATTTGAATTAAGATCAGTCCCGAATACCCTTGCTCCTAAATGATTAGCTAATTTTGCAACCTGTGTTCCACTTATACCCAAACCTACTACAGTGATTTTTTTATCACGAATATCAATCTCACTTCGTTTATTTAATTCAATCATCTTATTTTGAAGGTTGTTAATGAAAACAGTGCTAATAATAAGCCAATAATCCAAAATCTTATTACAACTTTTGTTTCAGGCCAGCCAGCCAGTTCAAAATGATGATGTATGGGAGCCATTTTAAAATATCGCTTACCTTCTCCAGTTAAGTGTTTAGTCCAGCGAAAATATAAAACCTGCACTATTACTGTAAATGCTTCCCACACAAATACACCTCCAATTATAAATAGCAATAATTCCTTTTTTAAAAGTACCGCAAGTGTACCAAGTGCTGCCCCAGTTGATAAAGATCCAGTGTCTCCCATGAATACTTCTGCTGGAGCAGAATTAAACCATAAATATCCTATGCAAGCGCCTGCCATTGCTGAAGCGTATATGGTTAGTTCACCTGCACCAGGGATGTAAAGAATATTTAGATAATCTGAAAAGTCTATCCTTCCAGTTATATAAGAAATTGCGGAAAAAACAGTAAAACAAATTGCAAGTAATCCTGCAGCTAAACCATCAAGTCCATCCGTAAGATTTACTGCGTTAGATGTCCCTGTTATTACTAGAATAACTATAATTGGGTAGAGAATGCCTAAGTCTAATTCAACGTTTTTCAGAAATGGAATTGTTGTTTTAGTGCAAAAAAGAGAATATTCAGATAAGTTAAATATCCAAACACTAACTATAATACCAAGTACAATTTGGCCTGCCATTTTATATCTTGCAACTAATCCTAGTGCTAATTTTTTTACTATTTTCAAATAATCATCTAGGAATCCTATTACACCCATCCATATGGTTGCAAATGTAATTATCTGAATTAGCGGACTATTTAATTTTGCAAAAAGAAGGGTTGGGAGGAGTACTGCCATTAGAATGATGACTCCTCCCATTGTAGGCGTGCCCTTTTTCTTCATATGTGATTCAGGTCCATTTGGACGAATTTCTTCTCCAATTTGGTTTTTATGTAGTATGTGGATAACCCAAGGACCTACGATGAAGCTTATTATGAGTGCTGTTATGGCTGCGATTGCTGCACGAAATGTTATATATTCAAATAAATTAAATAAAGTGAAAGAATCTTTAATAGGTGTGAGTAGGTGATAGAGCATTAGATCTTAAATACTCCTTTAATTACACTTTCCATACCCATGCTTCGAGAACCTTTAAACAAAATTTTATCTCCTGGTTTTATTATGTTTTTTAAGGATTCAATTAAACTAATTTTTGATTTAAAATGCTCATGATTTATTCCATTTTGAATGGCATAATCAGTATGTATTGTATGCTTACCTAATGTAAAAACACCATCTAGATCTAATTCGGAACATTTTTCACCAATTTTTCTATGCTGATCATTGGAAGTAGGTCCAAGTTCTAACATATCTCCAAAAACAAATATTTTTTGTCCATTTCCAGAAAATGCTTTTAGATAATCTAAAGCAGCTAGTGAAGATGCTAGATTAGCATTATATGTATCATCAATAATTGTAATATCATTGATTTGTTTGACATTACATCTTCCTGCAGGAGGTGAGAAGGATTGTAATTGATTAATTATTTCCACCCAACCGAGTCCTAAAACCGATGCAATGGTTGAAACAGCTATGCTATTTTTTAAAAAAGAAAGGTTGTTAGAATTGATAGGGATTTCTTTAGTATCCAAAATAAGTGTAAGATTACCACCATTTTCATGGTAAATATCAGCAGGGTAATCACAATCTGCAGTCAAACCGTATGTGATTTTTTTTCCATCTACAGGAATATTTGCCACCAAATCATCTGCTTTATTAATAAAGCATGTCCCATTATTTAATGAACGAAATAGTGCTCCCTTTTCATATGCTATATTTTCAATTGAACCAAATCCTTCCAAATGAGCTGGTGCTATATTTGTAATTAATCCATGGGTTGGTTCTGCAATATTGCATAATGATTCAATTTCTCCAGGGAGGCTAGACCCCATTTCAATTATTGAAATTGTATGTGATTCATCTAATTTAAGTAACGTAAGCGAAAGTCCAATTTTGGTATTAAAATTCCCCTTTGTAGCATGAACATTGAAATTATTAGATAATACATGCACTAATAATTCTTTTGTTGAAGTTTTTCCATTAGATCCTGTAATCCCAATAATTGGTAAATCAAAGCATTTTCGCCATGCATTGGCAATCTTTCCAATTTCAATTAATGTATTTTTAACTTCAATTTGCTGTATATCTAAATTTTTTTGAGATTTATTTACTAAAGCCACAGATGCACTATTTTTAGTAATTTGATTTAAAAATGAGTGCCCATCATTATTCTTGCCATCAAGGGCAATATAAAGGTCACCTTTCTTAATTTCTCTACTATCGGTAGTGATGCCCGTTACTGGTCGATATATTTTTACACCTGTTACGGATTCAAAAACGTTCGCAAACATTTCAGATTTTTGGATATCGATTCTCAAATATATTTTCCTATAACTTTTAAATCAGAATAAAATTTTTTCATTCCATTTATATCTTGATATTCCTCACGACCTTTACCTAATATAGCTACTATGTCATTTGATTTTGCAATATCTAAGGCAGCAGTCAGACCTTCTTCACGATCCTGAAATATTGTGTAATTTTCCAAACTGAATCCTTCAATGATTTCTTTTGAAATTTTGTCGGGGTTTTCTGTGCGAGGGTTATCTGGAGTGATATAGCAAAAATTAGCATATTGTTCTGCAATTTGGGCCATTTTTGGACGCTTTGTTTTATCCCTATCTCCACCTGCACCAAAAACCACAAATAGTTTTCCGTTTTTATTTTTCAAGACCTTTAATGTGCTTAATACTTTTTCATATGCATCAGGCGTATGAGCATAGTCCAGAACTACTGTCGTTTTTTTTGAAAGCCTATAAGTTTCCATTCTGCCAGGAATCATTGTGCAATTTTTTATACCATTCTCGATATCAATTTTATTGATTCCTAAAACGTGAGCAACAGAAACTGCAGCTAAAATATTTTCGCTATTAAATGCACCAATTAAATCTGATTCAATGGAATATTCATTTTTTCCTGCAATGATTTGACCTTTGATGCCTTTAATGGAAATATTTAGCTTTGCATAATGAATTGTACCATCTTTATTTTTTGAAAATGGAACAACTGGCGCTGTAGATTGAGAAGATATTCTAGAGCCAAATGGATCAGAAAAATTGACTACAGCAGTAGATTCTATTCTTAACATTTTAAATAGTTTTAATTTGGATCTAAAGTATGATTCTAATGTTCCATGATAATCTAGATGCTCAGGTGTAATATTTGTAAAAGTTGCAATATCAAACTCTACATCTGCCACCCTGTATTGATCTAAAGCATGTGATGATACTTCCATTATAATATGCGAAAAATCAGCATTTTTTAAATTTGAAAATAATTTTTGAATAGAAATAGCATCAGGTGTTGTCATTGTTGATTCATATTTAAACCCTTTAGCGATAAGTCCTAAGGTTCCTAGTTGGGCAGTTTTTTGTTCAGTATTATCTAATATTGATTTTAATAAAGTTGCCGTTGTTGTTTTTCCATTCGTTCCCGTAATACCAATTACGGTAATATCTTTTGTAGGATGGTCAAAATATTCTGCTGCAACAATCGATGCTGCTCGACGAGGATTTCCTACTTTTATTTGTGGTACAGAAAGGTCCCCAACATCTCTTCCATTTGAAATGATTGCTGATGCACCTGCATCAATAGCATCTTGAATGTAATCATGACCATCTACTTGGTTGCCTGATATGGCAATAAACATATCACCTTTTTTGATATTATTTGAATTAATTGATATACCACTAATAATACAATGAGGTATTGATTCATCTGGGTGAATAATAGCTTGAACTATCTCTGGTAATCTCTTCATTATTTTAGCTCAATGATACAAATAGATTCATTATTAACAATTGAACCGGGTTTGAGACTTTGCCAAGCAACAATACCATTCCCTTTAATTTTAAATTTTAAACCTTTATTATGCATTATATTCATTGCTTTGCGCATACTTAGTCCTCTTAATTCAGGCACTATTAAATTATTTTTATATTTTGCTACTGTTGATAATCCAAGTGGTAAGAGAGATGCTTCTGATGTGGATGAATGAATAGATTTTGTTATTAAAGGTTCATTGTTCATTGTATACTCATAATGTCGTAGGTTTTGATTTGGTGGGAGAATATAATCGTCCATATTAATGATTCTTTTTATAATACGCTTAAATGCGATAGCAGCTCCTTCAGAACCCCAGTGAAATGGCTGTTTGGGTTCATCTAGCATAATAAATGATAATAATTGAGGATCATCATAAGGGAAAAATCCTACAAAATTTGAAATAAAAAGATTATCTGAATATTGTCCATTTTCCCATTTTTGAGCGGTTCCCGTTTTTCCTGCAATTTTCCATCCAGGGATATCTGCATTTTTTCCTGTACCATGAGTAATAACTCCTCGAAGCATATTTCGCACTTCTTCCATTGTATGCTCATCCGCAACCTGTCTTATTATCGAAGGATCTTCAGTATATAGAATATTATTGTCTTGATCAATAATCTGTTTAACCAGCCGAGGCTTAACTAAAAAACCACCATTAGCAATAGCAGAATAAGCAATAGCTAATTGAAGGGCAGTTACACCTACTTCATGTCCCATTGCAATTTGGCCTAAAGAGACAGCACTCCATTCTTTAAAAGGATTTAATTTTCCACCAATTTCACCTTTGAGACTGATTCCAGTTTTGGAACCAAAGCCAAAATCTTTACTTATATTATATAGTTTTTTTGGTCCAACTTTTTCAATCATTTTAATAACACCAATATTACTTGAATGGTGTATTATTTGAGATGTGGTTAGCATACCATGTTTTACATGATCCTGAATCGGAATATTATAATATTGATATTCACCGTTCTCGCAATTGAATTCATCCTCTAAATTGATTCTATTACTTTGTAAAGCTGAAACAATCGAAACTATCTTATATGTTGAGCCTGGTTCAAATTGATCAGTAATTGCACGAATGCGGTGATGACTAGGTTCAGATTCAGAAAAAGAATTATTATCAAATCTAGGTGTGGATGCCATTGCCAAAATGTCACCTGTTTGGGGGTTCATAATAATACCGGTAGCAGAAATAGCGTCTGTTTCTAATTGACGTTTAATAAGTTCTTCTTCAAGGATAGATTGATATTCAAGGTCTAGTGTCAGTTGAATATTGTCACCATCAATTGGTTTTTTAAAAGGCATACCGCTTTTTTGTTGAATTTTTCCACTCCAACCTTTTGTTTTTAAAACCCAACCTTCATCGCCTTTTAAAAATTTATTAAAATCTTTTTCTAAACCAGAAATACCGACATCATCAAAATTTGTGTATCCTAAAATTTGAGCTGCTACTTCCTTATGTGGATAATAGCGTCGGTATTTCCTTTTAATATTCAAACCAACAAATTGGGAAGTTTCCAAATTTCCAAGAGTTTTTTTTTGCAAATTACGTTCCAAAAATTCAAAATTAGATTTGGAATTGAGCTTATTTAAATATTTTTTTTCAGATTCACCAGTACGAAGGCTAATAGCTTTAGCTAGACCATATTTATCTGTTACTTTAGATGGATCCACTGATAGAGTGTAATGAATAATATTTCGGGTGAGAGGACGATTGTTCCTATCATAGATATTACCACGATTTGCAGCGATAAATTGTTTTTTTTGAGATTGAACTTGCAAAATTGATTGATATTCATTCCCACTAAGTACTTGTATTTGAAATAATCTTATACAAAGTCCAGTCCAGGATAATACTACAAACACAGTTAGCACAGTAATACGAGTTCGGTATTTAATATAAGTTTTTGTCATAAAATTGAATTTTTTAGAGGATCAATAATTACTGTCACTGTTTCAGGTTGCGTGAAGACCATGTTTAATTCTTTACGTGCTTTTTTTGCAATAATGTCTGCTCGATTTAACAAATCAATTTCACTTTGCAACTGATGAATCTCATTTTGTAACTCTCTAGCGGTAGAATTATGTATTTCAATCGATAAAAGGGTCTCATCTATTTCGGTGTAGACCCATAAATAAATGATTAAACAAGAAATAATTGCGAGCGCCGATGTAAAGAACAATAAACTTTGAATTATATCTTTCGTTTTTTTCGATATTCGCTTTTTTTTCATTAAATTATCTTTTCTGCAACTCGCAGTTTTGCACTTTTACTTCGACTATTAACAAGTATTTCTTTCTGACTAGGTATCAAAGGTTTTTTAGTTAATACTTTCATGGTTTTTTCAATTGACATTTTTTTAAAGCAGTGTTTTACCTTCCTATCTTCAAGTGAGTGAAAACTAATTATAACTATTCTTCCACCAATCGTAAGTTTTTCATAGAAGGATGAAAGAAACTTATCCAATATCTCTAATTCATCATTTACTTTAATTCTTATTGCTTGAAAAACTCGACTAATAGATTTATTCCTATTTTTTGGAGGAGTTGATCTACGTATAGCTTCTACTAGATCAAAAACAGTGTTTAATGGACGCATTTCAATAATTTTATTTGCGATCTTTCGAGAATATCTTTCATTTGAATTTTGAAAAATAATATTAGCCAATTCTTCCTTTGAAGTTTGATTAAGTATATCATTAGCTTTTGTTTTTTGATTTGTATCAAAACGCATATCTAATTGGGAATTAGTTTTAAAAGAAAATCCTCTATAGGAAGAGTCTAATTGAAAAGATGAAAGACCAAGGTCAAGTAAAATACCGTTCACTTTATTTATACCCAATCCATCAATGATTTTTCCAAGATTATGGTAAGAATCATTAAAAATAGAAAATTTTGTTGCAAAAGAAGCGAGACATTTTGTACATATTTTAATAGTCTCTTCATCTCTATCAATTCCTATTAAGTTTCCTTTTTTGGATAATTGCTTTAAAATAAGGGTGGCGTGCCCTCCAGTGCCAATAGTCCCATCTATATAAGTACCGTTCGAAGAAATATTTAAATATGATATTGCTTCTATAGGCATAACTGGGGTATGAATATTGATTCCTACCTGCTTTAGAGCTATCATTATAAAATAATTTTATCTGCAAGCTCATCATATGCATCTGGATCAATTTTAATTGATTTTTTATCAGTTTCATTTAACTGAAATGGATCCCAAATTTCTATTTTATTAACCATCCCAATAATTAGAAGATCTTTTTCTAATTTAGCATAATCAATAAGGGACGGAGTAATTGTTATCCGTCCCTGCTTATCATATGTGGAAGGGGAAGCATGACGTGCAGTATTTCGCACAAAAGTCCTATTAATTTTTGATAACGATGATAAGTTTCTAAGATTTGATTCGATTTCTTTCCATTGCACTAAAGGATAAACATAAATACAGGGATCCATACCTCTTGTAATAACAAATGTTTTTTCGTTATCATCTGATAATGTTTGTCTGAATTTTGATGGAATATTTGCACGACCTTTTTTATCTAAAGAGTATGCGAATTCACCTATGAAAGTATTATTTGTTAAAGTCATGTTTTAAATTAAGGGGATTTTACCCACATCTACCCACAATCTTACTTAATGAGATTAAAAATGTCAACAAATAATCTCTAAAAAGAGAATATTTATATAGAATAATTTAATTTTGTGGTTAAATGTGGGTAATTTTTAGTATAATCTAAAATATAGGCTTATATCGTTGAACAGATATAGAAGGAGGGTTAGGATTAATTATTAATCTTATGGGAAATTCACTGCCTGATATTTGCTTTAGTTCAGTTCCATTTATAAATAAAGTTAAACCTTTAGTAGAAGTAAAAATTAATTCAGATGGCTCGATAAAAGCATTTAAATCTAATTCACGGTTTGCATTAATAATATTACTTACAGGCGGCAGTGTATCATTTTTAAAAGAATAGGCAATTTGGTCAATTGTTTTAAATTTTATAAAAAAAGGCGGAGATACTGATAGCATTTCTTCGCTGAATTGATCTTGGACATAATCTTTAATTAGATCTTCATTTTTTAATGGTGAAACTTTTTGTTTTAATATTGGGCCGTCACTAGTACCTCTTGCCCTACTTTCTTCATTATAAATTTTTTTAAAAACTATAATTGAAAAAATAAAAATAATTGAAAAAAATCCTGCTACTAAATAATCTTGTCTTATTTGTTTGTTAGTTTGTTTAATTTTCACCTTATTATCTATTTGGTTATCTTCAAAGTTATCGTCTTCACTCATAGTTGTAGATAATCGCGTTTTTCGATTGGTTCCCATGTAAGAGTCCAATTGTTCAAGCGCTCTTTGAGAGTCCCCTCCAATTTCTTCAGCATATGCTCGTAAAAATAATCTTAGGTAAGGTGTTTCGATATCTGCAAAATCTCCTGATTCAATATCTTGAAGATATTGCACATTAATTTTAGTCCTCTCACTTATTTCTTCTAGTGAAATCTTTCGTGATTCACGAAGTTCTTGTAATTCTTTATAAAATTGTGCCAATTTCTATTTTAATATTCTTTAAAATTACATTTATGGATAATATTAGAAAAACTTTAATCATAAATTTTTGGAGATTTTCTAAGTTTCTTTTTTTTGCTCTGTAATTTCTTTTTTTCTAATCTTTTCATTTTTGATTTTACTGTTGGAAATGTCTTTTTTCTTTGTTTAGGGTAATGAGCAGCTTCACTAAATATTTTAATCAATCTATTAATTGCTTCATCCTTATTTCTAGTTTGTGATCTATATGAATTGACTTTAATTGATAGAATACCTTTTTTTGAAATTCTTTTACGATTCTTTTGCATTATTTTATTTAAGAACCAATTTGGATAATCATGTACTGTTAAATCAAATTGTAATAAGATTGCTGTAGATACTTTGTTTATGTGTTGTCCTCCAGATCCAGATGATAAAATTGCTTTAATAACAATTTTACTAGTATCGATTGATATTCTACTATTTATTTTGATCATTTTTTGATCTTTTATTAAAAATTAAATTATAATGTTTATAAAAAGATGATAGAGGAAATCCCATGACATTATAATAACATCCTTGAATACTATTTATATAAATGGAAAATCCATCTTGGATACCATAGCTTCCAGCCTTATCCAAGGGGTTATAAGTCTTAATATATTTAGTTATATCATGATCATTTATTGCCTGGATTGAAACAAATGTTTGTTCATTAAATGTTAGATCAATACCTTCATTCAATAAGATCAGGGATACACCTGTAATAACTTCATGTGTCTTTCCAGATAGGGAGCGCAACATATCTTTACTTTCAATTACATTTTTTGGCTTTCCTAAGATTTTTCCATTTAAAATAACAACGGTATCTGCTCCTATAATAAAATAATCTGGATATGATTTTGCTATAAATTTTGCTTTTTCCCTGGCCCAAAATTCTGTGAAGGCTTCAGGAGGTAAATTAAGGTTTTGATGTTCTTCTAAATTGCTAGGGATAACAGTAAAATTGAATCCAATTTGATTTAAAAGTTTTTTTCTCCTAGGTGAGGAAGATGCTAAAATATTTTTATAAATATCCATTTATCTATATTATTGATATTTTGCGCACCTACCAATATATGAAACCGTTGAATTTTTCCCAATTGCCTTAAGACGGAAGATGTAGACACCATTCGCAATTTTACCGCCATAAGTATCTAGCCCATCCCAATCTATGATATGAAATCCTGCTTCCAAGTTGCTTCGCTGAAAGGATTTAATTTTTCTTCCTCCAATTGTATAGATATCTAATTTTAGTTCTATATTTTGCGTTACTTCGAAAGTGAACTGAGTAAAAGTTGAAAAAGGATTAGGGAAATTATATGTATTATAGAGATTTAATTTATTTTTTTGAGATCTAAATAATTGAATTTCTCTTTCAGATGGGTTATTTGCATTATCCCATGCCTTTATTTTTAGATGGATAAAATCATCAGATGTAGGGTAAATAATTGTTCCTGTTATAATACTATTTTGATCATAATAAAATTCATTTGTTAAATTATAAGAATTATTTGTATTAAGATCAGTTAACATAATTTCATGACCGATTTCATTTGTTATATTTATTCCCATGGGATCAGATATTCGAAATAAAAGGTCATCGTATTTTGAAAGGTGATCCCCATGTTCTAATCGAGTACCATTTGGACTTTCAAAGATTATCTCAGGTCCTTTTATATCATCGGATCCTTGCCCTCCAGTCAATTGTATAAAACTTTTTACCCCTCTTAAATCAATATCCTGATTATAATTATATGTTATTAAATGTGCAGGAGTATTTGAATAAGATATATCTTCTGGAACTCTTAGCTCTCCATTAAATATTTCTCCAGTAAAGGAAAATTGCCCACGAAATAAGGTTGCACCTGGAAGGGTATAAGATAGAGTATGTGTTTCAGATTCTATAACATATTCACGAGTTACGTATCGATCTGCATCAATTAACTGAATATATCCATAACCTTGTTCTTGTATTAGAGATTGCAATCCAGAATAGTATCCTATTTCTAAGGTTTTTAAGGTATCTGGAGAAATAGTAAGGGATGTTAATGTATCTTTGGGTATAGGTAATTTCATTGCCGGATCACCAAATAGATGAAAGTATTGAGCTTCTGTTGATCCGTCTTTTATAGATTGTAATATAATGCCTACTTTATTATTACTGACATTTCCATTCTTAAACATTGTTTGGAATAAATCTTGTGTATATCTCTCATTTCCTGTTACTGTTATTGGTCTACTTGTTGAAATTACCATGGATGCGGCATTCATTGGTGCTCGTATTAATTCTTCAGAAAAAGATTCTGATAAAGGATCGTCAAAATGGCCAAAAGAACAAGTTCCAACTATCCAAAGAGGTAATTTTTTACCTGTGTTAATTTGATGAATATCCCCTCTATCCAAATAAAGCAGTTTTTCTTGGGCAAGTTGATAAGAAGAACCATGCCCAATATAGGATAAAATAGAAGTACCAGTATTAAGTTTATTTAACAATGCTTGGGTAGCATCTGGCTTTATTACTCCATATGCTGATGCATCACTGACTTCTGGAAATTCCATCATATATACTTTATCAACATAAATAGATCGAGGAATATATTGAGCTAATTGTTCTGAGTTTAGAGTATGTGATTTACCTGTCGCAATCGATCCATGGTTTGGTTCTGGTCTTGCTGCATCATCTGCAACTAATGTTATATTTTGTCTCCAAGGACCAAACTCAGGATCAGATTCGATTGCAATAATTTTTTCTATAAAATCTGAAACCTCTTGTTCATTTTTTGCAGGATATCTTCCAGTTGCAATTTCTGGTATGTTTCCATACACGGTTGCAAGAAGATCATCAGTTGCATAAGTACGTGAAGATTGCACTTGGATTGTAGGAATAATAATTGAAGACTGGCCAGTTATATTTCTATAATCATAGCCACTATCCCCTAAGATTAATGCACAATTAGGTGAAGGTTCTACCCATTCTTCTTGAGTCCATTGTATGAAACTTCTAATTGCCATCGGATCTGGATTACCAGTGGAAAATTCATTATAAATATTTTCAATACTTGCAAAAAAAGCAGGATTTCTTAAGTCTATTAGATCTGATACAAAGGTCCTAAACTTTTCTGGACCTATAATAATATAATCAGCCTGAATACCAGTTTGACGAAGTAAATTGAACTGTTGGTTATCTTTTAATTCAAGATTTACAAAATTATTTATATTATCAAGGTTGAAAAGGATGAACCGATTTTTAATGCCGTTAGACCCATTTATATTGCAAAATCCAGAACTATCTATATTAACATTTTTGATATTAGAGGGATCTGAAATATTCCAAAGAAAAATATTTTCAGGCCTTATACCATTAAAGTAGAGTCGGACATTCTGATCAGATATGGGTGAAACAAAATCAAAATTATCACCAAATTCTAATTTTCGGCCATAATGGATTTCAAAATTATCGAAATATGGGGACGAATTAGGATCTGAAGATGTATTAATTATGTAAAATATATTTGTTCCATCATTCATAATAATATTTGCTGAATTTTCAGAGAATATTCTAGCTCCATTTCCAGACCAATTTATTGATGATCCGATTTGCGTACCATCCAAACTACCATGTAAAATTGATAATTCATGATACGAAGATGATGTCTTATTCAAAGAATGTCCTCTAAAACGTGCGGTAATATCTATATTTACGCCTAATTTCGGGTTAGGTAAATCTGTTACTAAGGGTATTGACCCTCCAGCTGTAATAGGGCTACCAACCCATTCTGTACCCGATGCTTCAAGGTTAATTATATCAGACTCAATGTGATAAGAATCTATACCATAATCAATCACTATACCAGTTTCAGGCTGATTATCTTGATCAATTCTTTCACCTCTGATTTGATGATCATCAGGAATTAGTAACCAGCATGAATTAGAATTGAAATATAGATTTTGATTCCATTCAATACCATTGCTTTTGAAATCAAATCCTGATGGACCTTGACCATAAAAAATGATTTTATCATCAATGTCAAATGATCCATCTTGCTCTCCTATGATTAGTATAGGTAATTCAATAAAATTTTCAGGAATGGGCTGATTTACATTTTGTGTTCGAGATCGTCCTAGCTCTTGACTCATAAAAATAGATAATGATCTTGGCTCAATATTTTCAATATCTGGAATTTCTGATGAAAGATTTGAATGAGTTATTGATACTATTCCATCATCAATTAAAAAAAACTGTAACCATTTTCCTGATGGTAAAGTTGAAATTTTCGAAAATTTTCTTACATCTTTTTTAATCCAAGTTTGTGCAATATTCCAATTTAAAATTCGATCCTTTAAAAATTCAACCTCTGAAAGGTTTGGGTCTCTAAAACTTGTTTTTGATTCTTCAAATTCAATCTTGATTAAAATATTTTGATAGTAAGTGTTTAAGGCAGTTAAAGGGGAAACCCTCAAGGTTGCTATATTAAGGTTCTTTAATTCCTGTTGATTAATCCATTCAAATTCTAATGAATCTTTTTGCATCGATTGAAAAGGAATCTTGGATGGATTATTGTATTCAACAGTTGTATTTGGAAGTTCATTTGTTGGTAGACCAATTAACATAGATATAGGAAATATATCTGCTTCAGTTAATGCACGTATTTTAATTTCTATTACAAGATGTTGATGATTACTTTGTATTACATTTTTTGAAACTGTTGCAAAAAGAACATTAGTTAGAATAAATAAAAGCTTTAGGTTGTTTAGCATAATATTAAAATTACAGATACACTTAACTAACTGCATTGGAAAGTGTATATATTTTCAAGTAAATTTTGTCAATCAATTATAACGATATATTTTGCTTTTGTTCCTATTAAAATAAACTACGAAATAGTTAAGGAAATTTTTATGTTTGATTTTCCAATGATAAAAAAGATGTATGCTGGCATGAATGAACGTGTCGATATCGCACGAAATATTTTGAATCGACCAATGACTTTATCTGAGAAAATTTTATACAGTCATCTTCCTAATGGTAAAGTAGTTAAATGTTTTGATCGCGGGTTATCTTATGTTGATCTTGCGCCAGATAGAGTTGCAATGCAAGATGCAACTGCTCAAATGGCTTTACTTCAATTCATGATGGCAGGTAAAAACAAAGTCTCAGTTCCAACAACAGTACATTGTGACCACCTAATCCAAGCAAAAACTAATGCAAGTTTAGATCTAGCTCAAGCAATTGATATTAATGGTGAAGTATATCATTTTCTAGAATCTGTATCTAATAAATATG
>CAZPHE010000027.1:22532-26156 GCA_964586315.1 uncultured bacterium
CAATTGGTGTTGGAGGGGCGGATGCTGTTGATGTTATGGCAGGAATGCCTTGGGAATTGAAATTTCCTAAATTAATTGGTGTAAAATTGACTGGTGAAATGACTGGTTGGACTTCTGCAAAAGATGTGATTCTTAAACTCGCTGGTATATTAACGGTTAAAGGCGGTACTGGATCAATTGTGGAATACTTTGGTCCTGGTGCAGATAAGTTGTCTTGTACCGGTAAAGGAACAATTTGCAATATGGGTGCTGAGATTGGTGCTACTACATCTATTTTTAGTTATGATCAGAGCATGTCCAAATATTTAAGATTTACAGGGAGATCAAATGTTGCAGATTTAGCTGATAATATGGGGAATGTTCTTAGTTCAGATGATGAAGTACTTAATAGTCCAATGGATTATTTTGATGAAGTAATTGAAATTAATCTTTCAGATTTAGAACCCTATTTAAATGGTCCATTTACACCTGATCGAGCTACACCAATTTCTAAAATGGGCGAAGAAGCACAAAAACATGGCTGGCCTATAAAAATAGAAGTTGGTTTAATTGGATCGTGTACTAATTCTTCTTATGAAGATATTTCTAGGGCATCATCAATTGCGAATCAAGCAGTCTCCAAAGGATTGAAAACAAAGGCCAAATTCACAATTACGCCTGGATCTGAACAAGTACGATATACAATAGAGAGAGATGGATTAATAGATGTTTTTAAGAAATTAGGAGCTAATGTATTTGCAAATGCATGTGGTCCTTGTATTGGACAATGGGCACGTGAAGATTATGATAAAGAAAAGAAAAATACTATTGTACACTCTTTTAATAGAAATTTTTCTAAACGTGCAGATGGGAATCCAAATACACATGCCTTTGTTGCATCTCCAGAGCTTGTTACAGCTTTAGCTATTGCTGGTGATTTAACTTTTAATCCTAAAAAAGATTACTTATTAAATAATAATGGTGACCGAATCTTTCTAGATCCTCCTGTTGGATTTGACCTACCTGATAATGGATTTGATGTAAAAAATTTAGGTTACCAAAAGCCCGCAAAAGATGGTTCAAACATTGAAGTGAAAGTAGATCCATTGTCAAAGAGGCTGCAACTATTAGAACCTTTCCCATCTTGGAATGGTGAAAATATTATTGATATCAAACTTTTAATTAAAACTAAAGGTAAATGTACCACTGATCATATATCTATGGCTGGACCTTGGTTGAAGTTTAGAGGGCATTTAGACAATATTTCAAATAATATGCTGACTGGAGCAATAAATTATTTCAATAATAAATCCAACTTAGTGAAAAATCAAATCACGGGGGAATATGGATCGGTGCCTGATACACAAAGAGCTTATAAATCTGCAGGGATTTCTACAATCGTAATTGGTGATGAGAATTATGGTGAAGGTTCGTCACGAGAGCATGCTGCAATGGAACCTCGTCATTTAGGAGTGCGGATTGTACTTGTTAAATCTTTTGCAAGGATTCATGAGACTAACCTGAAAAAACAGGGTATGTTAGCTTTAACATTTGATGAAAAGTTAGATTATAATAAAATATTGGAAGATGACACTTTTGCATTCACAAATTTGAATTCATTTAGTGAAAATAAGCAATTAACTATGTATGTCGAACATACAAATGGCACTCAAGAAATTATTAAATGTAATCATACATATAATAAATCTCAAATTGAATGGTTCAAAGCTGGATCTGCACTGAATTTAATTAATGCTATCAAATAAGTTAACTTACAGAAAAATTTTATTTCATACTTTCATGCAAATTGTAGATATTTAGATTTTAAAAATTATGATTGTTATTAATGCATTTTTTTTTAATTTTTATTGTTATTGATAAATTTAGGAATTAGCTATGTCAAAACTTTGGAATGATTTAAAAGAAAATATGAAAGATTGGAGTATTTCAGCAGTTGAAAAAGCTGAGGAAATGAGCAAAATTGCAATGGCTAAAACTGAAGAGATGACACGTATTTCAAAAATAAGATTTGAAATTCATCAACTTCAAAGAGAAATTGTTAAGATTTATGAGGAACTTGGAAAACTCGTATATATACATACTAAAGAAGATCATATGGCAACATTCTCAGGAAACAATGATTTCTTCGAATTTGTCAATAAGATTGAAGAGATTAAAGAAAAAATATTAATTAAAGAAAAAAATATTGAAGAGATTAAAATAGAATATGGGATAGACAATGAAATAGAGGAAAAAGCTATTTATAGTTCTAATCTAGAACAAAATGATCCCTCTATGAAACCGGAAAAAAATGATAAGAGTAATGTAGAAAAACCCAATGAATAAATCAGTTTTTTTTTCTAAAGAAACATCGTAAGATATTTGAATTATTCCATTTAAAATAATTATATAAAAAGTTGAAAAATTTCATCATACAAAGAGAATCAGATAAAAATGTTAGGCAATGGCATTTTGACCATAGGCAATTTATTGCCATTGGTAGTGCTATCGTTGTTATTATTGGAGCATGTGTATTTTTAACAGCAGATGCCTTAAGTACTTATTTGTATGAAAAAAGGCTAGATGAATTCAAGGCAAATTATGGTAATGTTGCAAATAATCTAGAAATTTTGAAAAAACGTTTAACTGAAATGGATGAAAAAATTGATATAATAGAAGAAAAAGATCGTGCAGTAAGAACTTATGCGGGTATGCCAGAGATTGATAAAAATATCAGAAAATTAGGTATTGGAGGACATTCCTTAAAGCGAAGTATTTCCTCTGATAACCTAGCGCCGGTTATAAATCAAAATTTAGCTATCCTTGAAATGGATGTGGAAAAATTATCCAGAGAAATTAACCTTGAGATTAATAGCTATTCATCGATATACGATAAGGTAAAACAAGACATTAAACGAATTGCAAAAATACCTTCTATAAGACCTTTAAAAGGTGGATTCTTAAATTCATCATTTGGCTATAGAAAAGACCCTATTGATAATGTCATGCGATTCCATCAGGGGCAAGATATTACTATAAAATCAGGGAGTCCTATTCTTGCTCCAGCAGATGGTATTGTTAAGAGAGCTTATTACGCTGGTGGTTTTGGGAACCATATTAAACTAGATCATGGTAATGGATATACAACACTCTTTGCTCATTTGTCTAGAATCAATGTAAAACATGGGCAAAAAGTTAAAAGGGGTGATGTAATAGGACTAACTGGTAATACTGGACGTTCAACTGCTCCCCATCTCCACTATGAAATCCACCACTATGGTGAACCAAAAAATCCTTTGGATTATTTTTTTCACGTCTCATCAGATTAAAACTTAGATTTTCAAATTCATGAGTAAGACGTATTACATTGAAACATACGGCTGTCAAATGAATGTTGCTGATTCTGAGTTAGTTAAATCTTTATTAAGAGGTGAAGGCTACAAAATGGTCAATAGTCTTTCAGATGCAGATGTAATATTTATCAATACCTGCGCTATTCGTGATCATGCAGAAGAAAAGGTACATTCTCAACTTGGTCGTTTCGATTTAATTAAAAAACAAAAGCCAGATACTATTATTGGAGTTCTAGGCTGTATGGCTCAAAATTTAAAACATGAACTTTTAGATAACCGCCCATTTATAGAT
>CAZPHE010000028.1:0-26063 GCA_964586315.1 uncultured bacterium
AAAAAGAAAAATGCTCATGTTTGTAATATAATGCAATATCTTGCTGCGCACTCTGATTAATAAACTCTGCTCCAGTCCAAATATTTGGATCAATTATATCTAATACATCTGATTTGAAATTTGAGAATCCTGTTTGTCCATTAACTTCCTGCGCAATAATGATATCTGGCTGTATGAATTCAATAATCTCAATAAAATCATCTTCACGCTCATTATCATCAGAAAAATTTAAAAGATTGTATGTCATAACACGTGCAGTGGATGCATGGACAGAGCAATAAAAAAGAAGGAAAAGAAAATATCTCATTAAAAATCTATATATGCTTCAATGCGCCCTATCTCGATACCATTATGATTGGTTAATATTTTATTCCTGAATTTATCCAACTTATTTAACTCTTGGTTATTCAAGAATTCCATATGCTCTAATAATTTCATAGTAGCAATTGGTAATGCACGAAAATTTCCGTCTAATACCTTAATTGCAATACCTATGGGACCTCTATCCTGGGTTTTTAATGCAATTCCTCTAACAGACTCTCCACCTATCTTTGTTATACCTCTGCCATCTAAGGCTTCAATAAATAATGAATCAAAATGATCTGTACCACCAATTAATTCTGGATTTGCTACCATTGCATTGAAAACTCTAGTTAATTCTGGCTCAACACTTGCAGCAAACAATTGAAATAATTTTGCAATAGTCTCTAAATTCATAAAAGGAGTTGGCGCCGAACAACCATCTATTTCAGTAGGTATGTTTTTTAATCCAGAAAGATTCTCAATATATTCAATTATAGTGCGTTGGACAATATGTTGCTTGCGAACATATCCATCAATCCCCTGATTCAAATATTTTGCCAGCGCCAACATTCCGGCATGCTTACCACTGCAATTATTATGTAGAGGCAGGGCATTTTTATTTTCACGAATCATTCTATGTCTTGTAGTGATATCTGATGGAAAATGAGAGCCACATTCATAATCATCCACAGATAAACCTAGTTTGGAAAGCATAGATTGGGCGGTTTTAATATGGAAATCTTCACCTTTGTGAGATGCACACATAAGTGCAACTTCTCTATCATCAAAACCGGCAGCATCTACAGCACCAGCTTTTATTGATGCAGCTGCCTGAAAAGGTTTTAAGGATGACCTTATACAGGTTAGATATTCAGGATCGCCAGAAGAAAAAAATATTTGTCCATTTTCATCTATGGCAGCTGCAAAAGCTATATGAATACTCTCAGTGAGATCGCCTCGAGTTACTCTACAAGAAATTGGCATATAGTACTAGTGTAACATTTTTGATACAAATTCAAACTTATACCCATCTTTTTGCAATTGTGGAATATTTCGCTCCAATACCTTCAATGTCTTTAGCTTTACATGACCGATTCCAATCGCTGAACCAACTTCTCCAGATTTTTTTACTAGCTTCATTAATTGTTTTGTAATTTTTTCTTCATCATCATCATTATCTAGAAATATATTTCTCCTCGCAGTCTGGACACCGTAGATCTCCATTGTAGATTCAGCAATCGTTTCTCCGGTGGTTCTACTATCAACAAAAAATTTGTTCTGCTTTTTCAATATTTTTGCAATGGTTGACATAACATATGGATCTGCAGATGCTTTCGAACCTTGATGATTATTCATTCCAATCGCAGTTGGAATCTGGTTTAATGCTGCAGTTATTCTTCTTTCAATTGTTTCCCGATCCATATCCGTGGTTAAAACAAATTCTTCTTCACCATAGGTTTTTCCTGTATTCTCCATAGGCATATGCACAATTACTTCATATCCTGCATCTTTCGCTTTTTCACCAAACGACTTACTGTGCTCATGACCAGGGATAATAGCGTAAGTGAGCCGAGCATCTAGCTCTAAAAACCCATTAGATATTTCATCATTTCTATATCCAAAGTCATCTATAATAATACCAATTCTCCCTTTTAGCTTTGGTCTTGGTATCTCAGGAGAAATTTTATGCTGTCTTCTATTTTGTGCCTCTTTAACATTATCTATTTTCCTTTCCAATTTCTCCATTCTTCTTTCAAGAGACCGTTCCTTATTTTGATCATCCATTCTTTTCATCATAATCAAAAGTATTACAATAATAAATGAAAGAATATAGATTATAGGAGAGCGGAAATCTGTTTTACTCATGGCAATAAAACCCTTAAAGATATAATTTTTGGTATTCCAAGATCCTGAGACCCAAAACGAACACCATAGTTAATTGCATATTGATTCATCTTTAATCCAAAACCTATTGAGGCTTCAGAAATTTCCTTTGCAAAAGAATATCCAGTATAAATATTAAGACGATTCCAACTGAAAGAATTACCTATATAGAATTTGTTAGTTGTTCTAATAGAATTCAATTCTATAGAACCATAAATATTATTTATATAATTTTTATAGATTAGTTCTTTTGAAACACCTGCAAAAAATCTTTTTGGAAGAGTAGGTGACGTTGAAAGAAGGGTAGTCATCTTACCTAAATTCTGGAGTGCTAAGCCTATTTTAATATTATTCTTCAAATTATAGATATAACCTAAGTTTAGTCCTAGACCCTTAGATTCTTCAGTATAAAGTCCAAAATGAATATAAGAAAGTGAGATTCCAAATTTTTGTTTATTTTGTATAAATGAAGCACCTGCATCTAAAACCAATCCGAAAGAACTAAATTTTGCTAAAGCATTATCTTGGGGAACATTACCTCGAAATTCTAGATCTGTAACACCTAAATATTTAACACCTAAATGATTAATACGATTATTTTTTGCGAGATTATATCCAACCTGTGCAGTAGCAATATCTCCAAACCATACTCCACGATTAATAGAAAATTCCGGTCGATCTTTAAAAGATGAAAATAATGCAGGATTGATTGGTGATAAACCTGATAACGTCGCGTGACTACCTAAACTTAATTCTTTTGGAGAAAAAGGTAATACTAGAAATTGGGTCCCCATACTATATAATGGGACTAAAAAAGTCAATAATACTTTAAAAATTATATGCATACGAAATAGTATGAGCAGACTGTGATACCCAATCCAAAGAAAATGAATAATCTATATGTGAGTCTCTTGCTTTGAACAATCCATATTCATAACCAAATCCAAATGCAATTCTGCCATTACCATATCCACCACGGAAAAAATATTGTTCAAGGAAACCATATTCTACTCCAAATCTAGGTAAAAATGCAGTATAATTTTTATGATCAGTAATTAGACCAACATCTCCTACTACAAAAAGACCTTTGTGATTATAACGCGAGCCAATTCGATAAATGGTTGGGAATTTATCTTTATAAGGACCACCTTTAGCATAGATCTCATTGGTATCCCATTGATAGTTAGAGCTTAAATCTTGAATCATGATACCAAAAGTAGTATATGTACCTGTCTTGATTAATAGACCCATATCAAATCCAATGCCTGAACCCGAAACTTGATCGGACTCTGTAATTGGAAGATCATATCTCAAAATTTTGAAGTTTGCACCAATAGAAAGCCATGGCACAAGACGTTGAGAAAAAGTAATGATCAACGCATTTTCTCCTGTTTGCATTTTTGTTGATTTCATACCGGTACTATATCTTCCCTGTATATTATTTACTCCACCATATATCCAAGCAAAACCAATTCCCGCTGTAGGTGGGATTGCTAAAGCTATACTCGTTGCTGCTAAACGACGATCCAATGTAAGATTAGAATAGGAACTCCCAAAATGGCGTTTAACTAAAAAAGCAGACCATGCAGGATTATGAAGATTTGGAAAACTTTGATCTAATTCTGCAGTAAATCCACTGCCCATTGCTATTGATCTAGCAGTTATTCCCATCCTTAAAAATCCACCAGCCTGTCCACCCCAATCTTGACCAAAAACAAAGGTAACGACAAAGAAAACTATTAAACTTATTTTCATCATTTTACTACGATCAATTTATCCCAAAAGCTCTCCGGACCCTTATTAGTAGAAGGTGAATATTTCATACGAATGAAATAAACACCATTATCCACTAATTTTCCATTCAAATTCCGCCCATCCCACTTAAGTGCACCAATGTAGTTATTTAAGTTATAATCTTTTGAATAGACTTTTTCCATAGCAAAATTGAAAATATCTAATTCTACTTTTCTATTTGCAATATTTCCTGTATGAAATCTTACATAACCTTGGTTTTCTAATTGATTATGATTTAGTGGGGAAAATGGATTAGGGTAAGCATAAAATTCAGTTGAATCATACTCAGTTTGATATATGGTCCAACTTGCTCCATGTAGGTTTGAAGAAAAGGCTAAGCCATCAGAAGTCCCAATCCAAAGATTATTTAGAGTATCTCTCTCATCCAATACTGATGCATAAACTATATCAGTTAGAATCTGTTTTTGAGATAAAAAAGTTGTATCAATTGCAGGATCAAAAACGGCCCAATTCTCACCATCGAAACTCTTCCATAAACCCGATTGGCTTGATGCAAGCACTAAGGAATCTTGAGCAAATACATTGTATATACGCTGACCAATTAAGGTGTTATTCCATGTTAGTCCACCATCACGTGTATAACTAAGTCCTCTTATTTCACCTGGAGCATCAGCATTCATAGCCGCTGCCCAAATTGTAGTTTGTCCATTCCACACTTGCCTTGCAAGACCCACAACAAAATTACCTGTTATCCCATCCTTTTGGTGGGAATAGTGTACCCACTCAATACAATCTAAGAATTCAACTTCATTTTCTCCTAATTCAATAATTTCATCAATCATAATTCCTCTATTAATTCCATTTGCTGTACCAACCCATACAGTATCCTTATAAGCAAGAACTGAAAATGCCTTATGGTTGTGGTTCCCACCATCTAATGGATCTCTTGGGTTTAAATAATAATCCGGCATAATTGGTCGACCATCCACATCTATAAAACCCACGCAAGTTGATAAAGAATCTTGAGAATCCATTGGCATTGGTACAATTTCCCAAGAACCCATGTTAATATCATAACGTCTTAAACCTCCTGCCCAACTAGCTATCCATAAATAACCATTATCAATATAAGCATCATAAGTAACATTTGCTTCTGGAACCGTCACGGGAAGTACCTTAAAAAATCCTTCGCCAAACGGTTTAAGCGTATCAGCTTCACTATCAACAGGTTGTTGGAGATAAGTCCAGGAGATACCTGAGCTATCTTGCACATCACTTGCACTATTTGTTATAGTTAAACCATACCCTACCTGAATTGCGCCATTATCTCCTGAGTAAGCTACTGCCATTGTATCATCCTTTACTGCAATGGCTGGAATACCTCCTTCAGGAACAAAACTAGTGGATTGACCATCATATAAAGATTCAGAGGTGGATCTATGAGTGTAAACTATATGACCATCATGAAGAGCTAATCCCTGCCCTGTTCCAAGCCAAGTTAAAGACGTATCCATAAGCCGGATTTCTGCAACAATATTACTCGATAATCCAAAAGTTAAAAAAGTATCTTCCACAGCAGATTTAAGTGAGAATCTAATTGGTGTATGGTTTTGACCAATTATTGGAGCTATTAAAAATACAAATAAAAGTATCTTATTGTATAATAATCTCATGCTCAACTACTTGACTATATTCATTAGACAGATCTTGTGCAGAAAACCGCCATTTATAAGTACCTGGTTTTGTATGGTAAGGTTCGCTAGTATCAGATTCTGATCCATAGATTGGAATCTTAAAAGTAAAGACTCCATCATCTCTTGTAGTATCTCCACTAGTAAAATTTGGTTCATACAGAATAACATCACTTCCATCATCATATAAATAAATATAATTCCCATTATTCATCATTGCCTCTCTTTCCACATGGTAGGAAGTAAAACCAACCCATCTAATAGTTTCCAGACCATTGGCATCATTGATTTTTGCTGCGACAGGATAAAGATGGATATCTGATCCAGAGGGTCTTACAATAGTATCTTCTGCATAAATAGAGAGTATTTTCGGAATAAAGTTCCCAATTTTTACTGTATCCAATAGCGATACCAACTCGGTACCATAGATTGCATTGTATTCCAGATATATATCACTTGTATCACCATCATTTATAACATGTTGTATAGCGGAAGTAGTATTGGCAATTTTACGTGCATAAAGATTATCATTTGTAATAATATCACCATGGGTTCCATCATCAAATAAATCTATATAAAATGGAGGATTTGCTATTATGTTTGTACTATACCATGCAATAAATACGCTATCAAGAGGTATGCCATCATATTTTGAATTGACAGCAACACCAAAATATAATTTATTTACATCCTGAAGGTATGTGAATTCTAGATTAGTAAATTGACTTTTTTTATCATCATCTATTTGTCCCGAACAAGACCAAAATAAAATACAAAACAATAGTATATTAATAATAAAAAGGTGTTTTTTAATATTTAAAAACATCCCTATTCCTACCAATTTTGATTTTCACGGTTATATATATAATCAACCATAAGATCGCCTACCTGTCCAAGGCTTTTAGCGCTACAATTCTCAGGGACATCATCCATGGTATGCCAGAAATTTCCATAAGGATTTGGATATTTAAAATCAATAAGATCAATAGAAGGGATACCTGCTATTATATACAATGGAACATGATCATCATAAATCGCATGTTGCGGTGTAATATCAAAAGCATCTAACCCCAGAGCATCCGCTCTTTTCCATAAATATCGAACCAATTCCGGATGAAATTCCAGTGAATATTTTTCCACAGGCAAATGTAATTGTTTATCTCCAACCATATCGAGATTAACAGCTTCATATGGTTTAGGAATAGGAAGATTTTTAGCAAAAAATCTTGAGCCCTGGCAATAAGTCTCATTCTCACCTGGAACACCCATGTCTTCTCCATCAAAAAAGACAAGATTTACTCCAATATTTGGAGGGTTTTCTGCCATAATTTTTGCTAACTCTAATAAAATTGCTACACCTGACGCTCCATCATTAGCACCAATAATTGGTTGATTTCGATCTTTTCTATTTTCTTCTTGATCTGCCCAAGGTCTTGTATCCCAATGACATGAGATCATGGTTTGGAATTCTGCATTTGGATTAAACCGGGCAATAACATTTTGTAGATCATATTTAACTCTATTCCTCTGTTCTCTATAACTGAAATCTTGTAGAATAATTTCATCAGCATAATAGGTCAATTCATCAATCATAAAATTAAGGCAATTGTAATATCCTTCAGATCCCGGATTTCTTGGACCAAATTCACATTGTTTTATAAGATATTCAAAAGCATGATCATCATCAAAATCTGGAAAGTCAGGCCCACATCCAATTAAAAAAAGTGTAAGTATATTTAAAAGCTGTTTCATACTATCCTGAAATTGCTAAGTTCACATCAAATCCAAAATCTCTATCAATTTTTCTTCCAGTAGTTCTGGTATCGCTCTCTCGATATTCATAACGGATACCTCCACTAACTTTTGTTGAAAACTGATATGACAATCTTAATCCAGCTTTCCAACTTTCAGAAAAAGATCCTACCTCCAAATTAATTTTATCTCCTGACCTTTCTTCCCGGCTTTTATTTAGATCAAAATTTAGAGTAAAACTCATCGTATTATTTAATTTCAAATCCCCGTAAAAAGGTATTGGAATATTAATTCCTCCTCTATGGGTATATGTTCCTGTCGAGGTATAGCTATTATCATTTTGGATCGTTAAACCTGTTGGAGTCTCATCTAGGGATTTATTTAAATTATTTCTAAAAGTAACAGAAATATTTTTATGCAAAGTCATGTTCAAACCTAATAATGGCGAAAAATTACGATTAATCCTTGAAGAACGCTCATTCTCCTTATATTGAATTGCAAATGACCCAAAATTATAAAAGTCCATCTGTTCAGGAGATGAATCTTCAAATTGCCAAGAGCGAGTTTCCTTTCCAGAATAACCATGCTCTAATGAAGCAGATTTTGCCATTTTCTTAATAATTGGCCATTTTTCTAAACCACTAATCCTAAAACTCCAGCCTGGGAATGGTGTACCTTCGTTTAATAAATCGCCATATGCTAAGTAATCACGAGTCATGGAAAGTTGCTCCAAACCTGTACTGGATCTTGTTGTTGAAAAATTTTGTGTAAAATTAGTACTAATAGTTATTGACCGTGTTAATTTAATTCCACTTCGAATGGATCCATCGCGCTTATGATCCCAGGCTCCTAGGTTACTACCTGCTTCAAAAGATTGATCTAAACCATGATCAGGTAACCATCCAAATTTATATCCTGTTGGGACATCTCCTATTATTTGATTGGCTGAGCGGTTTAAAGTTTCTGTATAACTAACAGAAATAGGATTAATTTTCTTAAAAAACCCATGAACAAGCCTGAGAGGATTTAGAGTTATTTTTTTATTTTCTTCTTTTTTTTCTGTTTTGTTATTTCTATCCCTAGATCTTGATCCTCGGCTTCTACCACTAGATTTATTCTTTGAATTTGATTTTGGTTTATAAATTAATTCTATCACCTGTACAGGTGTTAAATTAAAATTGGAACCAAACCGTAATTGGGTACTTATATTTTGGCCTTCCCTAGTTAAGTCATCAGACCATCTATAATTTGCTGTATAATTAAAAGATGGCTTGAGCCATTTCATTAAAGCAGGATTATAAGTTGTATTAAAACTTTCAGTCGTCTGAGTTATGATACCAGGGTCTAATTCTTTTAAAGCTGTCCATATATAGCCTCGAAATTCATTCAATTTACTCTGCCCATTCCAACTGTACTTGCTAGAAAGAGTATTAGTGAATTTGTAATCAAGATTTAAATTTCTATTTAAACCAAAATTATACGTGTCTGGACTCTTAACACCCGTTCTTGTTTGATTCCAGTTAAGTTTTTCACTCAAATTCATGCCTGTTTTAAAAGAAGCAGGCGTATAATATAAATGAAAATCACTAAAGTTCTTTCCTAGTAATGGTAATCTTTTCATCCAAGATAGTGGTTTGATAAAATTACTTCTTCCAAATGATAAATTGTAGTCAAGCCTTCCTGTATACGTTTCAGACCATTTTTCTTTATAAGTTACATCAGACGATTTGGCTTGAGAAGCACTAAAACTCATAGAAACATTATCTATAGTATACTTTATAAGCCTATTATCTGATTTCCCTGTTTTTTTAAGAGATGTATTTAGTGAGACAGTATTGCTTAGAATCATAACTGAATCTGGAGCATTAACTGGATCTACTAAAATATCTTCACCCGAATAATATTTGGGTCGACTTTGATTCTGTGTAATAGACCCATTAATTGGTATTGATATCCCAAATGAACGTGGTAAAAAACGATGTAAATCTATTTTTGTATTAAGATTAAAATTTTCAGATGTGTTATTTGATTTTGAAAGGCGTTCTTGTAAACGGTGATAATCAGCATCCTGCCTGCTATAGACAACGGAGGCAGAACCAAGATCTGAAAATTTCAAATTAGATTGAACTCTCATCGCAATCCCTTTTTCTTTCTTAACACCACTTAATCGAAGTTCATCCAACCATATCTCTCCACTGATAGATTCATTTGCAGTATTTTTTACACTAACTGAAAAATATTGTAACCGATTTAATGCTGGCTTCCCAACAACCTTGACTCTTTTACCAGTAAGGTCTCCACTATCATTAGTATATAAATATTGCCTAACATCTGCTGAATCTAAAATTATATCACCTTGACTAAATTTTTTGATTTGTGTTGTATCAGGGTGTTTTAAACCTGTAAGCCAATTCAGGTCTATTTTAAAACTATTCCTGCCTTCATCTTCATCCCATCCTGAGTAAATTGGTTGAGTAATCTCATAAAAGTCATTACCTAAACCAAATTTAAGAGATAGCTCCACATTGGTTTCCAAAAAATTTATCCAAAGACTATTACCATAAACATACATTTTCATTTCATCATAAGTCATAAAACCCCGTTTCTGATTATCATTTAATGTATATAACGTTTTCTGTGCAATTCCGGTATGTTTAGAAGGTAAATTTGAAAACTTTAAAACCAAAGATTGTTCTTTCGATCGAATTTCATTAAGTCGATCATATTCACCTTTAACTCCTTTAGGAGGAATATAATCTGCATTATCTTCGGTATTAATTACAGCAACTTGAAATTGTGGTTCTTCATCTGTATTATATGTACTGTTAGTCTGGTTCCCAGAAAACACTAACATTGTTGTATCGGGTGCCATTATCCCCATTTCCTGCCATTCATTTCCAACAATTTCCATTTTTGCAATTTGGAGAGTTTTTTGTTCTTGTTCAATACCTGTTAAAGCAATTCTTACATATCGAATTTCATTCCACTCTATATTCTGCACTTTCTTAAAACTTGTAAGTGGAACTCGAAAAAGTTTCCAGCCAGTAGGTTGTCCATCTTTTTCTGTTACACCGGCTAGATAAGTCGTATCTGTGAGTAAAAAATTCGCCGAAAAATAATCATTCGTTTTATCTAAAAATGTGGAACGATCTAAATCTTCTGTATCTGGATATTTTCCTCCTTCCTGAATTCTGGAGCCCGTTCCATTTGATTCTGTTCCATTTACTTTAGAATAATCAGAACTTCCTGCTTCATAGTCCCAGTTGTCTCCATTGGGATCATCCAGATCTACATCATTTGAAGAATTTATTAAAACAGTCTCACCAGAAGAAAAATAATCATTATAGGTTCCGACATCCAAGCATCCACCCCATCCATTTTCAAATTCATCAAAACATCCATCTAGGCCTGTGTCTTCTACATCTTCTAAGAATCCATTACCTAAAGTAAGACCCGCAGCAGGAATATCTTCTGTGTTTAATTGTCCATTACCATCCATATCTTCTGATATTTTTCCTAAATCTATCTGGATTTTTCCTGAACTTCCCTTCACCCAAATCTCAAAAAACTTACTTTGGATTTGATCATAATCTCCTGAATAAAGAGATGTTGTAATTCCTACCCAAATTGAATCAGGATCAGTATTACTTTGATGTTCAAGTGATTTATAGCGCAAAACAAGAACATCTGTTGTCTCATTTCCTGCACGAAGTGAAGTGGATTGATTTGGCCATATATCTTTTGTACGAACTGGAACATACGGATTAAACCAATGCAGTTTCCCCCTATTTCTTTGACCTAATGGATTATTGAAGGTCGAATCTTGCGAATTATAATTTAATGGAGCAGATGATGCCTTCCAAAATCTACGCTGAATAGAAGGTGAGGTAGTACGTTTGCTACCTTCAAAGTCATCAATAAAAGCCACCCCATCAGGATCTCCTGTTTCTGCATTACTAATAGAATTAGGATTAGGTAATACTTGTGCTATCTCACCTTCTACAGAAAAAGATGACATTTTTTCAGCTTCGATCAAGGGCAATTTATCTAAAATACGAGTAACTCCATCCATTTCCCATTCGTATCGTCCATTTAAATCCCAAATGAAATTACGAGTTGGTTCATATCCTACTTCTACCTTTTCATTAATTATTGATTGATTAAAATAAAGTGCAGTAGCTCCTATAAATGAATTTGCTTTCCCTAAATTCATTTGTGCACGCGTCCCAAATATGGTCTTTTTATCAAATGAAACTAGCTCATGTTTATCATAATTGACTTTTAACTTTGCATTGGGATCATTCGCAGCATCTCCTAATAGGACAATTGTTCCTGTGAAATAATCAATATTATAATCTAAACCTCTTTTCAATGTTACTCCATTTTGAATAACTTCCTCACTACCTTCAATTAGCATAAAACCCAAATTAATGGTTGAGCTCTGGTTAGTATATACTGCCTCAATCATCCAACGATGGTCACCATTAACTTCGGATGAAGAAGAAGATTTATACATGGTTCCTGTTCCAAGCTGTCCTTTTAGTTGATCAGATATTTGCCCGCCAGTCAATGAATCTCCATCTGCAAATGGATGGAGTGTTGGAAACATAAGCTCACCATCAATCATATTCATAATATTTGCCATATTCTTATCAATAATTTCATCATAATTCCGAGTTCCATTTTCATCTAGACTGTCTAGTCCAAAAAGAGTGATATAAGGATAACTGGAACCTTTATCTCTATCAGAAACAGGAGTGGCATTCTTATTAAAAATTTTAACTTCAAACCCATCTGGGCTTATTTGAGATGTACCCAGGTAATAAACATTTTTAAACATCAAGTTCCATGTAGAATGATTAGGGTGACTGTTTCTAGGTTTAAGCATCATCAATGCCAAATTAGTTCCCGATGAATCAGGCCCATGCCCAATCTCCATTAATATCTCACCTGTTTGACGATGTTCCAAAGTAAATGTACACCCTAAAATATCTTGCGATACCTGATCACGAACCCTTACAAAACCTAAATCCGGACTTACATAATAATTAGTCCCTTGCTCCAATCGTATAAAACTTCCTTCCTCGTTTTCATCTGTATACTGCGTCGTATCTATTGGGTCCACATATGCCAGACCTGTCATAGCGCTAGGATCATTTATATTGATGGATTTATACAATTCAAAATTTTTAACCACAACATCACCAATTAAATGAAGTCCATTTCTCAAAGGATAAAAAGAGGGTATTGAAAAAGGCGTTGAAACAGAAAATGTATCCACTCCATTTCTAAACCAGGGGTGAATAAAAAAATAACGATTTTTCATCCAATCAACATCTCGGATTTGCTGAGTATTGCTTTGACCTCCTCCTTCCCATTCAGACTGTTCTTTTTTTGATTTCTCAATAGAAGCAATCGTAGTTATATCTATGGGGCCTAACTTGGAGATAGCTTTAATTCCAAATAACCCCTGATTTTTACCTGAAAATGTCACATACTTTGTTGATGGCAGAGATAGAGAAATATTTCCTGCTTCTATTTTTTGTACAATATCATCTTCATACCCTTCGTAAGAAATTCTAATATTATTTTCCCATTCAAACTGTCGTTCAGAATCTTGATCCATAGCTACTGTTATTCGATCCCCAATTTTCCCTTGAATATTTAAATTTTGTTTTTGATCAAACTCTAAATGTGTATTTTGAGTTTCATTCAGCGTAGAGCGGACTAATTCCTGATCTTGAAAAACCATCTTTCCATTGATATTAACATTACCACTAACATTCAAAGAAGCCCTCCCTAATTTTCCAATATCAACCCCGACAACTTCTAACATTTGTCCTCTGCCTCTTCGAGAGTCATCTTTCTGTCCAGTTTGCATCACTTCTAGAAACTTCGTATGCCATTTTTGTTGATGTAAAATTTTTAAATACCAATCAACTTTAGAAGTAAATGGGATCTTGATTTTTTTACCATCTATTGTTTCTGATATAGTAATTTGAGACCAGTCCCAGGATAACTGTATATTTACTTTTTTTAAACCCAAAGAAAAATTAATTATCCCAAGTGGATTATTAATTGAATCTAAAGGTTGAATTAAAGCAATGGGTAAACGGGGGAAAGGATCCACTACGATAGCAGAAAATGGTACGTATTCTGGCAGGTAAATCTTATTTGATTCATATGAAGATATACTGTCACCGTCTTGACTAAACAAGGGTACTAGGCATATAATTATCCATAAACCAAAATGTATAATTTGGTTGTAAATAAATTGATATTTGTTTTTAAGAATCAACGTTTGTCTTAATTAAAGTAATATCATTCTAATCGATAGATCCTCCTTTTTTAAAATAATTTTCTAAAAGTTTTTTCATTTTTACTATGGCTTTACTGCGATGACTAATGTTGTTTTTATCATTTTGATCCATCTGAGCAAAAGTTTTATTAAAAGATACTGGCTGAAAAATGGGGTCATACCCAAACCCACCATTGCCTAAAGGTTTCATGGTTATAATTCCTTTAATGACACCTTCAGAATAGAGTTCCTTTTTACCATCAACAAAAGAAATAACTGTCTTGAATCTTGCCCCACGATTTAATTCTGGAAAACCAGTTAATTCAGTTAGTATTTTACTAATATTATCTCCATAACTTGGATTTCTACTAGCATAACGAGCGGAATAAACACCTGGACGTCCATTCAAAGCATCTACTTCTAAACCCGTATCATCTGCTAAAGAGGGCAACTTAGTTATTTGGTTCACAGTCCGTGCCTTAATTAATGAATTTTCAAGAAGCGTGGTTCCTGTTTCCTCTATATCTCCAATTTGGGGAAAATCACTCAGTCCCACAATACTAATTCCCAGAGAAGACAGAAGCACTTTCATCTCTTCCTCCTTATGAGAATTATGCGTTGCTAAAACTAAATCTACTCGTCGCGACATGGTGAACAAAACCCTGCTAAAATGTCGGGGAACCTATAAGCATTAACCAAATGAGTCAAGATGTATATACTATCCTTTTTGAATCAAATCTATTTGTTTTACTTTAGTGTCCCGGTAATTTTGCTTCGTTTTTTTTTATAAATGATAATCTATTTGTGGCTCGGTAGCTCAGTTGGTAGAGCAGAGGACTGAAAATCCTTGTGTCGCTGGTTCGATTCCGGCCCGAGCCACTCATAAAATCATAAGCACTTCTGATCTAAATCAAATAACTTAGATCTCATCATAATACTCTACTTGATAAAAATGAAAAGATTAGTATCATTCAATTATATATTGAAGACTTTTAATTACTTAAAAAAAATTAATTATTTTGTTCAGGTTGGTGCACATGATGGTGAAATGCATGACCCTTTAAATAGCCTATTGCTTAAAAATAAATGGAATGGAATATTAATTGAACCTCAAAAAGACATGCTAAAAAAATATAAAAACAGATATAAGGATCGGGATAATTTAATCTTTATCAATGCTGCAGTTCATCCAACAGAATCATCAATTGATTTATACAAAATAAAAAGCCCAGATGAATATTCACATACTGGTTGGGCATCTATCATGCCAAAAAGATTTAAAGATACAATTTATGAAAAGGATTTAATTATTGAAAAGGTCCGTGCAATACCGTTAATGAATATTATACATAATTCCGGTTTTAAACATATTGATTTATTACAAATAGATACTGAAGGTTATGATTTAGATGTCTTGAAAATGTTTGATTTAAATATTTTCCATCCACTTCTTATTCAGTTTGAGCATTATCATTTATCAAAAAAACAATATGAAGAATCTGTTGATTATTTAAAAAATTATGGATACGTCTGTTTTAAAAAAGGCTATGATACTATTTCAATAAAAAAAGATTCAATCAATATAAATTTTATTATAATATATATTCTATATAGGGTTACAGCTTCTATAAAATCGAGATATTTTAATAATTATTAGTTTACTTTAATATTCAGAAGGCATGATATTGATTGGATTAGATTAATTTTGGCTTAAAATAATTAATAGGCTTCAACTTCTAAAAGTTCTACTTCAAAAATTAAAGTTGCACCTGGTGGAATTATTTTTCCAGAACCTTTATCACCATAACCAAGATCTGATGGTATAGTTAACCTTCTTTTACCACCTACTTTCATCCCCTTTACGCCGAGATCCCATCCCTTAATTACTGATCCAACACCAAGAGTAAAAGTAAAAGGTTCTCTTCCAGGATTAAGGGATGAATCAAAAACGGAACCATCTTCCAATTCTCCAGTATAGTTTACAACGACTTTATTATAATCTTGAGCTTCTTTTCCATCACCATCAACCAAGTTTTCAATAATTAATCCATTATCCATGGTTACAATACTCCTTTTATTGCTACAGTTTTGCAAATAGATACTCAAGAAAAGAAATAATATATGAGAAAATTTCATTCTATGTACGTTCCTTAATTAAAAAAAAAGATCCGTAAATTTACCTTGCGATGTGTATTGCACAAACCATATTGAAAATAAAATATTTTATAAATAAAAAATTCATTAAAGTATTTGTTTTTTCTGCAGGATGTTTATTGCTTGCAAATGAACGACTAAGATTAAAAAATGCAGGAATACTCGAGAATAAAACTATATCTGGAGAATCAATAAAATACATTTCAGAAAATGTAGTTTTTTCAAAAGGGTCTTTAACTTTGAAATGCAATGAAGGTCGTTATTATGAAAACAATGCAATAGCAATACTTTATGAAAATGTATCTGCTATCCAGAATGAACGCAGTCTAACCTGTGATACAATAAAATTTTATTCAAATGAAGATCGTCTTTTAAGTATTGGATACTCTCGAGTTTGGGATCAAGATTATGATTTGAAAGCTGATTCAATTACTGTATTTACAAAAAAAGATAGTGGTGTAGCTATTGGAAATGTTATTTTGTTACAGAAAGGGCAAACAATTACCGCTGATCGTATTGAATATCAAAAAGATAAAAAACAGGACGGTGTTTCCTACACTGCTATGGGGAATGTAACGATTAAAGATTCATCGCGTATAGCATCCTGTGGTATAGCTAAATATAATCGTAAAAAAGAATTAACAATCTTAGAAATTGAGCCAAAAATAATAGATGGTGCTAGAATTTTATCCGGTGAAAAGATTGAATTGGTCTATCAAAAAGAAGAATTAAAAACATTATTTATACCTAAGGGTGCTTTTGCGGTAACACCTGTTTATGGATATAAAAATTCAGAAATAGATTCCTTGGAGATAGTTGACACACTAAAATTTGATAATAGAATGGAAGGATCTAAATTGATTAGTTTTTTCGTTAATGGTCAATTGGACTCACTTCGAATTGAAGGAATGGCTAAAACTTTATATCATGTATTTGAAGATTCAATTTACAAAGGAACGAATCGTGCATCAGGTGACACGATTTCGATGAATTTTAATAATAACAATCTAAATCAAATAAATGTTTTTGGTGGATCAGAAGGGAAGTATTCTCCTGATTCTATTGGAAACAATATGGATTCACCTATCATTTATTCTGCTGAAAAAATTCAGTATTTCTTAAAAAATGAAGAATCAAACTTTACCGGAGATGCGAAAATAAAACACAATAATACAAACTTAGAAGCTGGATTCATTACTGTAGAATGGAATACGAATATTCTCAATGCATTTCCTAGATCACTCACAGATACTACAAGTAATCCGTTACTCCCTATTATAAAAGAAGAAGGTAGAGACCCTATGGTTGGTGATGCAATGGTATATAACCTTAAATCTAAAAAAGGGAAAATCACTAGAGGTGAAACGACTGCTGATGATGGGTATTATACTGGCAACCAAATCAGAAACCAATCCAATAAAGTGTTTTTAATTGAAAATTCAACTTACACCACTTGCGATTTAGATACCGCTCATTTTCATTTTGAATCTAAAAAGATGAAGATTGTACAAAATGATATCGTGATTGCAAAGCCTATCATCCTGCACCTTGGGCAAATTCCTGTATTTGGTATACCTCTAGGCATTTTCCCACATAAAGGCGGTCAACGTCACTCTGGCTGGATCATGCCATCATATGGGGATAATAAAAACCGAGGGCAATATATACAAGGATTAGGCTTCTATTGGGCTCCAAGTGAATACTGGGATTCCAAATTCACATTAGGTTTTGGAGATAAACAAGGTGCCACATTTAGAATCAATACACTATATCGTGTCCGTTACAAATTTAGTGGTAGCCTGAATTTTTTTAATAGACAATATTTAAGTGGAACCCAGGACATCCTAGAATTAGATGAACAAAGGAAAACCAGCACAACATTAAAATGGATTCATAAACAAGAAATGCGTAATCACCAATCTTTAAATGCCAATGTAACTTACTCTACAAGCGGAGATTATAATAAAAAATATGGTCTATCAGAAGCTGATAGAATGGATCAAAAAGCAATATCTAATGTTTCATATTCAAAAAGATGGCCTAAATCAAAAAATTCATTTAGTTCAAATTTTTATTCTAATCTAGATCTGTTAATTGATGAGAAAATTGATTCAACCAGTAACTTTTATGTAAAACCCACTAAAGTTGGTACTCAAATCAATATTGGTAATAAAACTTTCCCAAAGTTTTCTTTCCGCCATGGGCAAACAAATTTTTTCCCTACATTAGCAGAAAAGAAAAAATGGTATAATACTATTACTTGGAATTATGGATTAAACTATACAAATAAAGATAGAGATTATTATGAATCTGTGCAAATTGATACAAATAAATTTGATTGGGATAAGGATACAACAGGTACTTTAATTAAATACAATGAAAAGAATGATGGCTGGATCCACACATCAAGTATCAATGCACCACAAAAGCTTTTCAAATACATTGCTATTAATCCGAGTATTAATCTTAAATCTGTATGGGTGAATAAAACCCAAGATGGGGATTGGAATGATAGTACTAAAACATTTTTGAAATCTTCAAAACGAGGATTTGCAACACGAACCACAGGATCTTTATCAATGAATACCAATACTCAGATTTATGGTCTTCTATCCTTACCATTTGGACCGATAAAAACACTCAGACATGTTTTATCTCCATCGATTGGATATTCTTGGACTCCTGATTTCTCAAAACCTTTTTTAGGAAGAAATTTAGGTTACATTCTAACAGAAAAAGATTCAGCCGGAAATATAATTTACCATGATCGTTTTTCAGGTACTATGGGAGGCAGCACACCTCGATCCGAACGCAAAACCATGACCTTTGGTTTAAACAATATTTTTCAAGCCAAAATTAAAAAGGGTGATGAGGAGAAGAAAATTGATCTTATGAGTTGGCGTATGAATTCGGGTTATAATTTTTCAGCTGATTCCATGAAATTATCCAATCTTCGTTCCAGTGTCCGTTCAAAAATTGCAGGTAAATTGAATCTGGATCTTAGTATGACTCACGATTTCTACAAATATAATCCAAATTTAAACCATCGAATTAATAAGTTTAACAAAAATGATAATGGACTAATTCACCCTAGATTAATTAGTGCAAGATTATCAACCGGTTTTAGAATTTCAGGAAAAAATTGGACCAATTCTTCAGATGAATTAGATACTGATGTAGATACAACAAAAACAGATGATGATTTGACTAGTCCAATTTTAAATAACTCTATAAATAATGTACGCAATACAACTAGCAATAAAAATTTATGGAATACCAATATAAGTCTTAGTTATACTTATTCGGCCATTGATCCAACTCTTCCAACTAAAACATTCTGGGCCAATTCAAATTCAACAATCAATATCACAAGAAAATGGCGTGTTTCATATAGAGCAAGATTTGATCTTATAAAGCGCGATCTTATAAACCACTCCTTTTCAATATATCGAGACTTACATTGTTGGGAATTGTCTCTTAATTGGACTCCAGTTGGACTTGGCCAGGGTATTAACTTTAAACTTAATGTAAAATCACCTACACTCCAGGATCTAAAAATTGAGAAGAAAGGAGGAGTGTATTCCGGTGCAGGTTTTTAAATCTTTATTTGTACTCCTTATCCATATGAGAGAAATTTCAATAAAGAAAATACGACTCTAATGATCTGTCCCAAATGTAAAGCAGAATACCTCGATCACATTCAAAAATGTGGAGACTGTAAAGTTTCATTAATTAATGCATCTAATGTGGAACTGCCCATTCCAGAAATGAGCTGGTCTTCAATCCCACCTTTTGAGGGAAAAATATATGCAGATATGGTAGCAGAGCTGCTTGATCAACATTCCATACCATATTATATGAAAATGGATTGGGCTTCTTCAGCATTTTCTGTTGAAGCAGCGAATCTGTCAGGTCAAACTATCCGAATTTTTGTTCCTGAAAAATATATAGAAAAAGCATCTGAGATTACTTCATCGATACTTGGAAAATAAAAATGAATCAAATCCGAAATATTAAAGGCACCCATGATATTCTTCCAGAAGATAGTAGAAATTGGCAAGAGCTTGAATTAATCATTCATAATATTTGTGCACAATTTGGTTACCAAGAAATTCGTACTCCTGTTATTGAGAAAACGGATCTTTTTTCAAGAAGCGTTGGCGTAGAGTCAGACATCGTTTCAAAAGAAATGTATACCTGGGAAGATAGAGATGGAACATCACTTACATTGCGGCCGGAGTTAACCGCTTCGGTTGTTCGTTCATATATACAGCATAATATGCGTAATCTGTCACCAATTCAACGATTTTACTATATGGGACCTCTATTTCGGAGAGAAAGACCTCAAAAAGGTCGTCAGCGACAATTCCATCAGTTTGGTGTAGAAGCATTCGGGTCAGAATTTCCTGAACAAGATGCTGAAATCATCGCCATTGCATGGCATGTTTTATTAAAATGTGAATTAACTCAACATGCTACTCTTTATTTAAATAGTATCGGCTCAATAGAATGTAGAATTGCATATAGAAATGCACTGAAAGATTTTTTGCGACCGTATTTAAATCAATTTTCTAAAACAAGCCAGAATCGTTTTGAAGGTAATCCCCTTCGAATTCTAGATACAAAGAATAAAGATGAACTTGCAATTTTAAAAGATGCACCAAAAATTTCTAATTATTATTCTCCAGAAGATGAAAAACACTTTCAATCAATTACAAATTTTCTGAATAGTATGGGTATCCCTTATGTAATTAATCATAATCTTGTAAGGGGTCTGGATTATTATACAAGAACCGTTTTTGAATTTACTTCAAAATTATTAGGAAGCCAGGATGCATTACTTGGAGGTGGGCGCTATGATGGGCTTGTTGAAACTTTAGGTGGTAAAGCCACTCCTGGCATCGGTTTTGCAGCAGGGATGGAACGTTTTCTTATTGCTATGAAGTATTTTAACAAAAGTGAATTTAAACCTGATATTTATTTTGTGTGTCAAAATAAAAGAGGACTCTCCACATTATTTCAGCTTTCAAATCAACTACGAAATAACGGATTTAAAGTGATTTTTGATCCTCTGCGTAGAAGTCTAAAAGCACAATTAAGAGATGCAAATAAATCTGGGGCACAGTTTGCTTTGATCCTAGGAGAAACCGAGATGAGTGATGCTACTATTGTTTTTAAAGATCTAAGACAAAGTATTCAAAAAACTATTTCACAATCAGATGTTTTAAGTTTTTTTGATAATTTGACAAACTGAATTCTATACTATTATATTTTATACGCGTGAGGGAAAAAACCATTTTTATAGAAAAATTAGGATAAACCATAATGAGTAACAGATCATTATTGATTGTAGAATCGCCAACAAAAGTAAAAACGATACAACAATATTTAGATGATGAATATGATGTTCTTTCTTGTGTTGGTCATGTAAAAGATCTTCCCAAGAACAACCTCGGAATTAATATAGATAATGATTTTAAGATTGAGCTTTCAGTTCTTCCTGATAAAAAAAAATTTATATCAGAACTAAGAAAAAAATCAAAAACAGCTGAACGTGTATTGATTGCAACAGATCCTGATCGGGAAGGAGAAGCCATCGCAGCACATCTTGCTACTGAAGTCCCTGAAGAAAAACTAGAGCGAGTACAATTTACTGAGATTACCAAAGCAGGGATTGATGAAGGAATAAAAAATATCCGTGGAATAGATGTAAATCTAGTAGCTTCCCAAACTGCTCGTAGAGTTATAGACCGTTTAGTTGGATACAAAGTCTCACCTGTATTATGGGCAACCCTACAGAGTAATATGAATTTTGTCACCTCAAATCTATCTGCAGGCAGAGTGCAATCAGCAGCAGTAAAAATAATTGTAGATAGAGATCGTTTAAGAGGAAAATTTATAACATCTACTTTTTATGATCTAAAAGCAAAACTGAACAAAAAAGAAACCAATGATTTATTTAATGCTAAATTAGTTAAAGTAGATGGAATAAAAATAGCAAGCAGCAGTGATTTTGATTCTGAAACGGGAGAGCTTAAAAGAAAAAATGTCTTACTTTTTTCAGAATTGCAAGCTGATGATCTTTTAAAACAACTCGAGATTGGAACTTGGATTGTAACTAATATTAACGAAAAACCAAGAACATCAAATCCTAAACCACCATTCACAACAAGTACATTGCAGCAAGAAGCAGCAAGAAAATTGAAAAGTTCAGCTCGCCAAACTATGAGCACAGCACAAAAGCTGTATGAGAATGGATTTATAACCTACATGCGTACTGACTCAACACATTTATCTAATGAAGCTATTGAAGGTTCTAGAAAAGTAATAACAGACCTTTATAGTAATGAATATTTACCTGAGAATGCAAAACAATATGCAACAAAAGTCCGGAATGCTCAGGAAGCTCATGAAGCAATCAGACCAGCGCATCGAATTTTTCGCTCCGTGGATGATGTCCAAAAATTATTAGGAAATGATGCTTCGAAGTTATATGATTTAATCTGGAAACGTACCATTGCTAGCCAAATGAAATCAGCTAGACTAAAACAAACTTCAGTAACAATTAAGAATCAGAATGCAGAATTTAGAGCAAATGGACAAGTGATCTTATTCCCAGGATATATGCGTGTTTACGTTGAAGGGCGTGATAATCCTAATAAAGATCTAGCGAATAAAGAGCGTATACTTCCAGAACTAATGCAAGGAGAGAATATTAATTGTAAAGAACTTGAATCAGAAGGTCATAATACAAAACCACCCGCACGCTATACAGAAGCTTCGCTCGTAAAAGCTTTAGAAAAAAATGGTATCGGCAGACCTTCTACTTTTGCTTCAATTTTAGCAACTATAGTACGCCGCAATTATGTCGATCGAAAAAATGGGAAACTTTCTCCTACATTTCTTGGTTTAGCAGTCACACAATTATTAGAAAATCATTTTAATAATCTAGTTAGTAAAGAATTTACCGCAAAAATGGAAGATGGTTTAGATGAAGTGTCTAGAGGTGAACTAGATGCAGTCCCATTTATGGCTAATTTCTATCATGGAGGAGGTCGATTTTTGGGATTAGAAAAAATGCTAGAAGAAAAAGTTGATATCCCTGCAGCATGCGCAATTCCTATGCCAGAAATAATTCAAGAAACAACCGAAGGTAGAATTGGAAAATTTGGTCCTTATCTTCGCAGAGGTGATGATACACGTTCAATCCCAGAGGGGATTTACATTGGTGATTTGACCTTAGAGAAAATTGAAGAAATATTTACTGAAGAAACAAAAAAAGAAAAGCCTCTAGGCCCAGATCCAGAATCTGGTGAATCAATTTGGATTAAAAAAGGTCCTTATGGTCATTATGTACAATTAGGTGAGACAAAAAAACGAAAAGGAATACCCAAAAATTATTCTATACACGATGTAGATTTGGAATATTCATTAAAATTATTATCCTTACCAAGGAAAATCGGAATTCACCCTGAAACTGGAGAATCAATTACTGCTGATTATGGCCGTTATGGCCCTTACATAAAATGTGGAAACCAAAATGCATCGTTGCGAGGATCTGAAACACCTCTGGATATATCTTTAGAAAAATCTATTGACCTATTAGCTAATCGTAATAAAACAAGCACTGAAATAAAAACATTGGGTAAACATCCTAAATCTGGCGAAACATTGGTAGTTAAAGATGGTCGCTACGGACCTTATATAAGTGATGGGAAAATTAATGCTTCTTTAAAAGGTGACTTGGATCCAGAAAAGATTTCTCTGGAGCAAGCTGCAAATCTTATTGATCAAAAAAAACTAAACCCTGCTAAAAAAAGACGTTCTCGCAAAAAGAAAAAATGAAGATTATCACCGTTTTCCTTTATCGTTAATTTCTGGATAGACTATGGGCAATACCATTGAAAAGATAGTTTCTTTATGTAAGCGAAGGGGGTTTATTTTCCAAAGCTCTGATATCTATGGTGGTTTCTCGGCCGTTTATGACTACGGACCTCTTGGCATAGAATTAAAAAATAATATATCCCAACTTTGGTGGAAAGAAATGACACAGGTCCACGAAAATATAGTAGGACTTGATAGTGGGATCCTCATGCATCCCAAGATTTGGGAAGCGTCAGGACATGTAGGAGCATTTAATGACCCTTTAGTTGATTGTAAACAATGTAAAGCACGATATAGAGCTGATGAATTTTCAGAGGAATATGGTTCTTTGAATTGGTCTGAGACTCAATGTCCTAAATGTGGAACAAAAGGAAATCTAACTAAACCTAGACAATTTAATTTAATGTTCAAAACTCATGTTGGACCAGTCGAAGATACTGGAACAACCACATTTTTAAGACCTGAGACCGCTCAAGGTATATATGTTAATTATCAATTGGTCCAAGGTGCAATGAGAATGAAAATACCATTTGGTATAGCACAAATTGGAAAAGCATTTAGAAATGAAATTATAGCACGCAACTTTATTTTTCGCACAAGAGAATTTGAACAAATGGAAATGCAATATTTTGTGAAACCTGGGACAGATGATGATACCATGCAAGAATGGAAAGAAAAACGTTTTCAGTTTTATTCTAATCATCTTGGCATATCTAAGTCAAAACTCCGTTTTCACAAACATGGAAAAAACGAATTAGCTCACTATGCAAAAGAAGCCTGGGACATCGAATACAAATTTCCTTTTGGCTGGTCAGAAGTTGAAGGAATCCATAATAGGACTGACTATGATCTTGCACGTCATGAAGAATTTTCGGGCAAAAATTTATCTTATTTTGATCAACCCGAAAATGAACGTTTTTTGCCTTACATTATAGAAAGTTCTTCGGGACTAAATAGAATGTTATTGACTGTACTTGCAGATGCTTATTGGGAAGATAATGATAATAAACGTATTGTAATGAGATTTGACCCAAAACTTGCACCTGTTAAAGCAGTTATATGTCCTCTATTGAAAAAAGACGGTCTCCCAGAAAAAGCAAGGGAAATTATGGATATTCTTAAACCAAATTTTAAGGTTATCTATGATCAACAAGGTTCAATAGGGAAAAGATATTATCGTCAGGATGAAGCAGGAACTCCATTTGGAATTACTGTAGATCATCAGTCTCTAGAAGACAATACCATTACTTTACGGCATCGAGACACACAAAAACAGGATCGAGTATCAATAAAACAGATAAATAATATTATTAAAAACAGCCTAAGAAATATTTAACAATTATAGTTATATCAATATTGGTTAAAATTATTTTTTTCATCTATCCATTAAAATAAGATAACCCTATTCTTTCTTTTAATTTTTTACTTAACCTTATTACCTTTTTCATATCAATATTAGTTTTATAGCCCATACTATTTAACATGTAAAGAGTATCTTCAGTCGCAATGTTTCCCTTAGATCCATTGATATAGGGAGATCCTCCAATTCCTCCAATTGATGTATCTATTTCCTGAATACCATATTCTAGTGCCTTATATAGGTTTGCTAGGCCCATTCCATATGTATTATGAAAATGCATACACAAAATAATATCTGGGAATGTTTTATTTATAGCTTCTAATAATGCAGCAGTTGAATCAGGAGTTGCCATACCACTTGTATCACATAGGGATATTCTATTTATTCCCATTTCTAAAATATCCGATAATTTTTTCAGGATTACTTTTTGACCCACATTACCATCAAATGGACACCCCCAAACACATTGTAAGCCTGCTCTTATTTTTAATTTGGTTTCTATCCCCAATTGAATAATCTGTTTCAAATTCTCAACAGATTTGGATAAATCCATTCCTAAGTTTTTTTGATTATATGCTTGACTTACAGAAATCGAAGTCTCAATCTTTTTTATCCCAGATCGTATCGCTCGTTCTACACCTATTGTATTGAACACTAATGCACTGTATTCAATTCCATTTATATTTGGTAATTGTTTTACAACAAGCTCAGCATCTGACATCTGGGGAATCTTCTTAGGATTCACAAAACTTGTAACTTGGATATTTTTTATCCCAGCATCTATAAGATCATCGATAATATTTAATTTTTCTTCCGTTGGAATAAATGTATTAACAACCTGCAATCCATCTCTCAGGCCTACTTCGATGATTTTTATATTTGATCCCATTGATAAGGTTTAATTTTTTATTATCATACCATTTGGTTTACCTAAATATTACAAATGAGTGAATTAATTATTAAATCAAGTTAATTTTAATTC
>CAZPHE010000029.1:0-25728 GCA_964586315.1 uncultured bacterium
TTAATATCTGTTTCCACTCTAATACTCGTACTCCTGCTAATAGACCAGCCCCCTGACGAGTCAAATCTGTGGTATCAGGAGAATAAGGATTTCCAAGTATATAATTTCTATCATCAGAGACTTTGTAAAATATTTCTTGTTGAGCATTAAACTGATCTTTGCCAAAAAAACCATTCCAGGATCCTGACCATCCTGGGTCGTTTAAATCATTTGTTTTATCAGGCCAGCTTTCAGGCCAAGTATTCATATCATCACTAATAGCGATTTTTTGAGAATTTGGGTTTAAATAACCTGGCACAGGTTCCCATGTCATAGAATTTCCGGATTGGTCAGATCGAAAAGGAATTGTGACAAGAGGACGAGTTTCTCCATCATTTGTAATTACTTCAGTCCCGACAGCAAGAGCAGTCAATGCAAGATAATGTTGTCCAGAATTCACAGGCCACTCATAAGGTATATGCCCTGGATTCGCCATGGTTCTTCCCGTTACCCCATAATTAAAAATAGTTGCTCTAACTTTATTCACATCAATATTTGTTGCTCTTCGAAAATCTGGATTCCCTCTTTCAGTCGATTGTGCTATGAGAAGAGAGTTTAGCAACAATGTATATATAATTTTTACCATGAGATTTGTAACCCCATTTGGATTTCTCTAGGTTCATCATACCAATCTGGACGGTTAAAATATTGATCAATCGTGTTTGGTCTTAGCGGTTCAAATGGAGAAATAATCTCTGCTCTATTTTTTTCGATTGTTTCATTTGAACGACCAGTATCACTATAGACAAAATTTTCATTTCTTCGATCGGTAAGATTGAAAATATTGATATAGACTTTCCCTTTAAATCTACTTAATACTATGTTTTTGAAAAATTTAGCATCTATCCTAAAGGTATTGCCTTTCCTTCTACTATTTCGAATTAATACATTGGATAATATTTCCCCTTGTTGTTCATAATTTGTAATAACAGGAGTGTAGGGATATCCGCTACCATATTGAAATATTGTATTCATTCCCCAACCTTTATACGCAGTAGTTAGAGATCCATTTAGATTATGTGTTTGATCCCAATCAAGGGGAATTATAGATCGAGTAGGTTCTTTTCCCGCGAGCACAGATCCAAATTCTTCATCCGGGTTTGAATTAGAACCTTCTGCAATTTGAAAAGTATAATCAAGTTGGCATCCAAAGTAATTATGGAACTGTTTAAGAAAGGTAAGAATGATACCTCTTGAATTGCTGTAATCTTTATTTACGTAATTATAGTATGATTTTCCATCGCCAAGATCTATTGGGATTCCACTTGTTACATAGTTTCTTGCATCTCGATAAAAACCTTTCAATTCAATTTTAGTTTTAAAACCAATTTCCTGTCGCAATCCTAGTTCATAGCTGACCGTGGTTTCAGGCTTTAAATCTGGATTACCAAAAATACCAAAATTGGTTCCGGTCTCATTTAATTTATAATCGGTATTATTGTAAAGAAGTGAAAAATCAGGAATCTTAAAGAAATATCCGTATGCAAAGTGGATCACCCCTTTATCCGATATCGGATAAGCCACAGCAAGTCGTGGACTCAATTGAGATTTCTGGGTTGTGTTTCTCCACCAGCCTGTTTTTGTTGCAAGATCAGGTTGATCATTAAAGCGTTCATAGAACTCAGCATATGTGTGATCTATGGTATTTCCAAAACTGTCTATTTCAGTGTACCATAGATCACCCCAAGATAAATTTTCCAATTCTTCTACAGATAAACTATCAAGAGCTGGATTTCTAGGGTTTCCAATGTAGGGCTCGTGAATGTTATTTGGGATTTTAGATTTTGGATTAAATGATTCGTATCGAATACCTGCATTGATAATCATATCACCATATTCTATTTTATCTTGGATGTAGATAGACCATTCTTGTGGAGTAAAATAATAGGTAGAACGATTGTAGCTCCCAATTTCAGGAATAATAGGTGAGAATTTTTGATCTGCTTGAGAGGAATCTAATAGAGCATAACTGTCTAACTTAAGATGATGGTATGTTAAATCTGCGCCTGCTTTAATTTGGTTATATTTATTAATTTGATTTGTATAATCAATTTTAATACTGCGTGTATTTGTCTCTCTCATAAATCTATCGGTATCAAGGCCCCAACGATTAAATGTATATTGGGGAAAATAATTAACTCCTTCCCCATATATTGAGTCAATATTGGAGGGAACTTCTCCAACAGTGTGCGCCCAAAATAAACTATCTGGAGTTATATAACGTGAATCCAGAGAATCTTCATAGAGGTATGATTCATAGCGATGGGTGTATTCTGTTAGATTTATTTCTACAAATGAATTTGAGGAAAAAGAATGCGATAAGTTTAAGCCAGTAAACTGTCCCGAATTATGGTTTTTCTTTTGACCATCGCGTACCAGTTGCCGAGAATGATCATAATTTTGACTAACCCCTGAATTAAAAATTGTATTCAATCTTACTTTTGTTAGAGGAGTTATTTTTAAGGTTAACTTATTTTGGCTAGACCATGAATTGTACCAATTCATCCCATAATAATCTGGGTTTGGAATTGTGTCACCGTACATGGTGAAAATTTGTTTCCCATATAACCAGCCATCAGAGTTGTTGATTCTGCTTGATGAATAAAAGGTGATTCTATCGCGTAGTAAGGGTCCATTAAGGTTTGCAGTAAGACTATAGTCATTTGTGGGTGTAAAAGAATTAAGATTTTGAAAGATAGCATCCGTTGTATAGTGGTCCCCGCTGTAGAGGTTAACAGATCCCTCCAAAGTGTTACCACCATCTTTGGTAATCATATTGATAATACCCGTTAATGCTCGACCATATTCTGCGTTAAATGTACCGCTGATTACTTGTAATTCTTGCAGGTTGTCATTTTCAATTTGAACAGATATCCCTCCATCATATGAGTCAGTCATTGGCACTCCATCAACCATATAAGAAATTTCACTACTGCGACCACCACGCATGTGCAGCCCGCCTCCGGCATCTTGGGTAATACCACCTTGAAGTCTTAGTACATCTCGTACCTCAGTGACAGGCATTAGGTCAATTTCTTCTGCAGTTATTCTAGCTTCCGATTGAGTTACATCAAATTGGATGAGTTTTCTATCTGCAGTGACAATAACTTCCGACCCTTCAATAATCTCGGTACCCAGTGCGGCTTTTAATTTGGTTGTTTTATCTACAGATATTTTCACATTTTCCAATATGAGGGTTTCATATCCAATCATGGAAAATTTTATGGAATAGATACCTGGTGGTATATTCAAAATAAAATATTCTCCATCCTGGTCAGATGCAGTACCCAAATCTGAATCCATAACCATTATATTACATCCAATAAGTGGTGCTCCTGAATCTTTCTCTGTTACGAGCCCAGTTACTTTTCCAGTTGTACCAGAAAATATTGGATGAAGGATACAAACAAAAAAAATTAGATTTCTTAAAGATTTCATAATACGGTTGCTTTGTGAACGAAAGAAAAAGATTTTACTGCTAAACTATCGATAGATATTTTGTTTGCAGATGCAATTTCATTCCTGAATGTAAAATAGGCATTTTTCCAATTAATCGTTTCTGAATCATAATCAATATTTGTAAGTATATCATTGACAACAAGCTTTGTGTATTCTTCAATTAATCTATTTTCAAATATTTCTTGTTTATCAAGTTTCATATTTTGGGCATCTTGTATCATTTTGTTTTTTACAATGATACCCTTTAAAGCATCTTGAATATTTTCAATCGTCTTTAAACGTGAGAACTGATTTTTAGAAAGACTGCTCAATAAAGAAAAACATTTACTAACGTTCAACCATTCTTGATCATGAATTACCAAAACAGGAGTATCAATATATGGAATTGATTCTTCTGGTATAGATTGTAATGCATTTTGCAAATCATGAATACCTTCTTGATTAAAACGTATGTCTAATTTTTCAATCATCTCATCTGTGAATTTTCTCATTTGGGGTATTTTTTTATATGCAACAGCCATTTTTTTAAGCCATTGTTTTTGATTCTGAAAATCTGTTTCTTTCATGAGTAGATCCTGTTCTTTTCCCAAAACTTGTATGATACTGTACCCTCTCCGAGTTTTTATGGGTTGAGAAACTTCTTTATCTCTCAATGAAAACGCTGCGATTTCGAATGCTGGGTCAAGATCTCCCATTTTGTTCCAGCCTAGATTACCACTATTATTCTGAAGTATTGGATCAGCAAAATATTTTTTTGCTAACGCTTCCCAACTTACTCCTTGTTCTAATTTCTGTTCTATTTCGGAAATTGTTTCTAGATCTTTAGCAAAAAGATGCCGAACATGGAGCTTTGTTTTATAATATGTAAATAGCTTTCGTAATTCTTTATCAGATATGCTGATATTCTGGATTATATTTTTATCATGATATTCATTAAGGAGTAATTGATTGTATATTTTTTCTTTTTCTATAATGAGACGATGTTTTTGGAGTATACCTCTTTGACTGGCATATGTAATAATCAGATTTTCATCAATGAGTGTATTTAAAAGTATATGTCGATTGGATAAATTATCTTTTTGATATGTTTTTGATAAAAAAGATTGATACCTGGGAAGGAATGAACTTAAAGTGATTGTATCATTATTGATATGAGCAAGATTTACATCATTTTTTATACAAGATAAATGATGTGACCCAAAAAAAAATGGAATCAAAAGAGAAATAAAAATTTTATAATCCATACTTAATAGATTTCTAATACAATGACAGTTTTTGCAGGGATAGTGATCTTTTTGGATAGTTTATAGATTTTATCATTGAAGATATCTTTTCCACTTTTTCTATCTTTTATAACTTCATAAAACCTTTGAGAATCAATACGCATTTTTCTTTCTTTGTTATTCATCGCTACCATAACTAAATCATTTTCATACGTTCTAAAGTATAAATATATACCATTTTCTACTGGGTAATGGATCATATCACCTTTAGTAATCGCTTTACTATTTTTTCTCCAATTAAGTAATTTTTTTAGAAAAAGTTTTGCTTCTAATTGATGAGGTTTTAGAGCAATATCATTAAATGCATTGACTCTATCATTGGGCCATCCACCAGGGAAATCCTTACGCAATTGTCCATGATCTTCAGTGCTGGTCATTGCAATCTCTGTCCCATAATAAATTTGTGGAATGCCTCGTACTGTTGATATAAAAGTCATCGCCATTTTATACAAATCCATATTCTCATTTAGTTCAGAATAGATTCTTTTCATATCATGGTTACCAGCAAAAACCACAAGATTGTATGGATCACCATACTGGAAATCATTGGATAAAACTCTGTAAATATTTCCAATACCGCTATCCCATCTCTCTTCAGATTGAATTGCTTTATTCAAAGCACTCTGGAGAGGAAAATCCATCATGCTTGGAATAAACGATTCATAATCATCATAGGTTTTACTACCCTTTTGCCAGTAACTAACCATGGTCACATTGGAGGTCCATTCTTCTCCCACATAATTAAAATTTGGATATTCTTCTGAAATCCTTTTGCTCCATTGAGATAAGAATTTTTTATCAACATAGGGGTAGGTGTCAATTCTGTACCCTGATAAATCGGCAAATTCAATCCACCAGATAGATGTTTGTATTAGATAGGTAGACAAGAATTCATTGTCTTGGTTCAAGTCAGGCATGGTTTCAACAAACCATCCATCTGTGAATAAATCTTTCTGAGATTGGGTGAGATGTGGATCATGAACTGCTTCATGAATATGGTTGGTTTGGATGAATTCACCTTCAAAATTTATCCAATCTTTTGATGGTAGATCATTCATCCACCAATGTCCGGAACCAATATGATTTAAAATTAAATCCATAATGATCCCAATCCCTTTCTCTTTAGCTTTTGTGGATAATTCCTTATAAAGCTGATTAGAACCGAACCTGGCATCTATATTATAATAATCAGTTGTTGAATAACCATGGTAGGAGTATTTAGGTTGATTGTTCTCTAAAACTGGATTTAACCAAATTTGTGTAAATCCCATGTCGTTTATATAATCTAAATGATCTATGATACCTTTTAAATCACCACCATGTCTTGAATCTTTATTCTTTCGATTTGATTTTTCTAATAAGCTAGGAACAGAATCATTATTTGGAGCACCATTCGCAAACCTATCAGGGGTGATTAAATAAATTACGTCTGAAGAGTTAAATCCTTTTCTTGCTTTAGAATTTGAAGTCCTATCCAATATTGTATAATCATAATGAATTTGTGGTTTACCATTTTTTAAGAAATCAATCTTGCATGTACCGGATTTAGCATTTTTTGAAATTTTCAGATTTATAAACAAGTAATTTGGATTGTCAATTTTTTCTACATTTATGATTTTAATACCGATATAGGAAATTGAAGGCGTTAAATCTGATATTTTTTGACCATGAACCATGATTTGTAGTTTATCATTATTCATACCTATCCACCAAAATGGAGGTTCTAAATGTTCAATGTTATATGCCCATAATCGTGAAAACAAAAATATTGTTGGGAAAAATAATTTAGCCATATTGAATTATGATTCTAATTTTAATATTTAATGATATATTTCTTTTTAAAACGATATCAAACAATTTATAAATATTTATTAATTTAAAAGATGAAAACTAGGCTACAAGTTTATTTTATTTTTTTTAATCTATTGATATTTTCATCATGTAATATCCAGATTCACAATAATGCATTAATCTTTGACCCTAACTTGATAGACGAGTTATTGAATGAATACATCGAAAACGGTAGCTATCCTTTTTTATATGCAAGACTCGAAAATATAGATGGTACTGTACTTTATGAACACAGTGTAACTAATAATGATCTTTTGCCAGGAGTTAAGGTAGATGGTAATTCCTGGATTCGAATATGGTCAATGAGCAAAATTGTAACCATATCAATTATTATGGATCTATGGGAAGATAATTTGATAAGTCTACAGGATCCTATTACTAAGTATATACCTGAATTTGCAAACCTTAAAGTGGCGGTATCTTCCAATGGCAAAAGCCTTTCAATTTTCACTCAATCAGATACATATTCGATTGCAGAAGATAATCAAATGGAACTAGCGTGTCCGATTAATCTAGTTGAACCCGACTCAGTGATGAGGATCAGTCATTTGATAAACCATAGAGCTGGATTCTACTATGCAATCACAAAAATACCGTGTCTCGATTCTATATCCATAAAAGCAGATATACCAATGTTGCACAATAGTGATTCTCTCATAAATGTCTTATCGAAAATGCCACTTATCCATCATCCCGGTGAGAGATACCATTACGGGTTAAATACAACCGTACTGGGCTTGGTTGCTGAAAGAGTCACAAATCGGTCTTTAGCCGAGCTAGTTCAGGATCGTATTTCAAGACCGTGTAAAATAAGTCGTTTTCAATACAAGGTTGAGGATAAAGTTAATCTTATTCCAACCATAACAGGCCGTGACGGGTATCTAAGAAAAGCAAATAAAGGAGAACTTGATATAATGGGAAAAAACGTACCTAAATATCACTCAGATCAGAAATTATATTTGGGTGGTGAGGGTATGATTGCATCGTCTGAAGGGTATGCTGATTTTTTAAGATTATTGCTGAATGGTGGAATACTTAATGGTCATAGATTTTTAAATGAAAGTACAATTAAAAAAATGATTACAAGCGTGGATACGCAGGATGGCTACGGAATAAGTACAAATTTTGGTTTATATATCACAGGTGATTCTACTTTAGCGCAGAGAAAAGGAGATAAAGGCTTGTGGCAAGGAGGGGGTTATGAAGGAACTAGTTTCTGGATAGATCCTAAGAGAGAATTTGTTGGATTATTAATGACTCAGGTTAATCAATCTCCAGATCATGTAGGCTTGGGATCGGGTTTCTATGATAAATTTCGAGGCATGTTGTATAAACAAATTCTCGCTCATGACAATAATCATTGATTCAATTAGAAAGGACTAGGTGAAAAATTATTCTAGGTCTAGTGGTGTTTTGATTCATATCACATCATTGCCTGGACCTTATGGAATTGGAGAAATTGGGGGTAACGCAAAATGGTTCATCGATGCTCTTGCAAAGATGAATCAAAAATACTGGCAGTTTTTACCAACAAATTATCCTGAGAATTATAATAGTCCATATGATACCAATTCGGCCTTTGCACAAAATCCTTTGCTGATTGGTTTGGATGATTTGATAGAGCATGACTTGATTGAGAAAGAGGATTTAAACCCAATCCCCAATTTTAGTAGTAGTAAAATTGAATTTGAAAAATTAATTAAATGGAAAATGCCAATTCTTCATAGAGCAGCATCAAACTTTATTGAAAGGGATGATAGGGAATCACAAAAATTTGAAAAATTCTGCTCCGAAAATTCTTTCTGGCTTGAAGATTATGCTCTCTTTATGGTACTTAAGGAAATAAACAATAATCAATCATGGATATATTGGGACATATCCGCAAAAAACTTGGATCATACGCATATTGAAATGATAAAACAGAAAGAATCAAGAAGAATTCAAGAAATAAAAATATTGCAATATTTATTTTTTACCCAATGGACAGAACTAAAAAATTATGCAAACATTAAAGGAGTGGAACTTATTGGTGATATCCCAATTTATGTTTCCTATAATAGTGCAGATGTATGGAAAAATAGAAATTTATTTAAATTAAACTCGGATGGTGAAATGCTATTTCAGTCAGGCTGCCCGCCAGATAGTTTTATGACAACTGGACAAGTATGGGGGCATCCCATATATGATTGGACCAGACATCATGAAACAAATTTTAAATGGTGGTGCCACAGAATTAAATATCTCAACCAACTTGTGGATATAATAAGAATTGATCATTTTAATGGCTTTGCAAAATACTGGGAGATACCAGCTGATGATGAAAATGGTTTAAGAGGACAGTGGCAAGTTGCACCTGGAGAATCATTATTAAAAACACTTTATGAATCCATTGAGAATATTGTATTGATAGCAGAGGATCTTGGTGAAGCAGCAAAGGATGCTGCAATCATTAGGGGGAAATACAATATTCCTGGGATGCAAATTCTTCAGTTTTCATTTGATGATGATTCAGCACCAAAGATAAATGCAAATACAATATTGTATACTGGTACTCATGATAATGAAACATCAGTACAATGGTATAACAATATTATCAGGGGAAATTTCGGAAAAAATATAAACGAAAAAGAAAATAGAATAAAATATGTCCTTGAACCAGTTTCGAATGATATTCATTGGTCTATGATCTCATTTTGCATGGAATCTAACGCTTCAGTTGTTATTTTTCCCATCCAAGATATGTTAGGTTTAGGTGAGGAGGCGCGAATGAATACTCCGGGTACAGTAGGTAATCAAAATTGGACTTGGAGAATGGAGGTTGGTTTGCTTGATGAAAAAGTAATAAACAAGATGAGCAATTTAACAAAGGAAACACTTCGAAAATGAATTTTCAATTTGATATAGCATATTTTTCTGCTGAAATCGGAATTTCTGTGAGTTTGCCTACATATAGTGGTGGTCTGGGAGTTTTAGCTGGTGATCATTTGAAAGCGACTGGAGATATGGGAATAAAAATTTGTGGTATTACTCTTTTATATAGAGAGGGCTATTTTAAACAACATATCAATGAAAAAGGAATTCAAACAGAAACGTATCCAAGATTTGATCCAACACCATTATTAAAAAAAGTTGATGTATCATTTTCAATAGTTTTAAGAAAAAGGAAGATCCTGATTCAGGTATACCAGTTCAATTATATTGCAAATAGTGGGCATATAGTCCCCATATTTTTTTTAGATACAGATATAGAAGCGAATAGTATTCAGGATCGTCATATTACCAATAGGCTCTACTCTGGAGATGAAGATCATCGGATTTTACAAGAAGCAGTTTTAGGATTTGGAGGATTAGAGTTTTTAAAAAATTTTAAGCAAAGTAATATTAGCACATATCATATGAATGAGGGACACTGTTCTTTTCTGACTTTAGGTCTTTTACATCAATATAACGGTAATATAGAAAAGGTAAAGTCACTCTGCCATTTTACTACTCATACCCCTGTGCCAGCGGGGCATGATATTTTTTCTTTTACGCGTGTCAAAAATCTATTAAATGATCTTATCCCCAATGATTTAGAACTACCATCATTAAAAAAGAATGATCGCTTGCATATGACAGAATTAGGTCTCTTTTTCAGTAGAAGTGTAAATGGTGTTTCCAAGCTTCATGGTGATGTTGCTCAAAAACAATTTAGCTGGTCCAAGATTGGTTATATTACCAATGGAGTCCATCATAGTTATTGGATGGGGACTACTTTTAAAAACTTATTTGATAAGTATTTAACTGGTTGGAGAGAAGATCCAGATCAATTATTGAAAATTGATATGATACCCAATGATGAATTATTTGAAGCACATCAAATGAGAAAAAAATATTTGTTGGGTTTTGCAAATTCGCAACTTGGTCAAGCATTGGATGTAAATACTCTTACAATAGGTTTTGCTAGAAGGGCGGCGACTTATAAAAGAGCTCAGCTACTTTTTTATAATATGGATAAACTGTTGCAGATTGGTCATGGAAAAATCCAAGTGGTATTTTCTGGGAAAGCTCACCCTAAGGATCAAGGTGGTAAAGAAACAATTCAAGAGATTGTTAGTAAAGCCAGTGCAATATCAGGTTCGATAAAAATTATTTTTCTTCCAAATTATAATATGTGGCTTGGAAGACTCATTACTTCTGGCGTTGATCTGTGGCTAAATACGCCACTCAGACCGAATGAAGCATCAGGCACAAGTGGGATGAAGGCTACCCTTAATGGAGTGCCAAATTTTTCAGTTCTTGATGGTTGGTGGGAAGAAGGTTGTCAAGATGGGATTAATGGTTGGGCCATAGGGGATCCGAATCAACCGGATGATTCCAGAGATGCAGACCATCTATATTCTATATTAGAAAATCAAATTATTCCAATGTATTATGATCATAGTGAAAAATGGATTCTTATGATGAAACAAGCTATAAAAACGGGTCTAGATTTCACTGCACATAGGATGATAAATGAGTACAAAAACAAATATTATAAGGTGTAATTAATATGGATACAATTGACCTAATTATTATTGTAGTGTATTTACTAGCAATAGTCGGTGTAGGACTATTCTTCCAAAAAAAAGCATCTCGTGGTATTGATTCCTATTTTTTAGGCAACAGAAAATTACCTTGGTGGGTGTTGGGTGCTTCTGGAATGGCCTCTAACACAGATATTGCTGGTACTATGATTAATACTGCATTTATATATGCATTAGGAACAAAAGGGTTTTTTATAGAAATCAGGGGCGGTGTAACACTTATTATGGCATTCTTGATGGTTTTTATGGGTAAATGGAATAGAAGATCACAAGTTATGACGCAGGCTGAGTGGATGCATTTTAGATTTGGGACGGGGAAAGAAGGAGACATAGCCCGAATTATCGCAGCCGTTTCTTCAATAATTATGACTATTGCAATGGTTACTTATTTTATTATTGGAGCGGGGAAATTTGTAGGAGAATTTTTAGGTATTGAACCTATTTATGCTTCTTTAATCATGGTCATCCTAGGTATGATATATACTGTTGCAAGTGGGTTGTATGGAGTGGTGTGGACAGATGTTTTCCAAGGGGTTTTTATCTTTGGCGTAATTTTATATATCTCAAGCATGGCAATGAATATGGTGAATCTCCCAGAAGAGTTTTTTGTTTCTGTTCCTATGGTGGATGGTTCATTTACTGCTATTAAAACATCTCTATCTGAATGGACAAGAATTACACCACCCAGTGAAATGAATATGCCCACTGGTTCTACTTTTGAGATTTACAATTTATTTGGGATAGCAATTATGTTTTACCTTTTCAAAGTGACATTAGAAGGATCAAGTGGCGCAGGTGGATATATGCTGCAGAGATATTTCGCTGCAAAAAGTGATAGAGAAGCAGGGCTTTTATCTTTATTTTGGACCGCACTTTTGGCATTTCGTTGGCCACTTATTGCATCCTTTGCAATGTTAGGAGTCCACCATGGGCTGAATCCAGAATTTAATGTTATTGCTGATCCAGAATTAGTTCTTCCCACTGTTGTGAAAAATTATGTACCTATCGGAGTGAAAGGTTTTCTCATAGCAGGACTAATGGCTGCGGCAATGTCTACATTTGATTCTACTGTAAATGCAGGTGCTGCGTATTGGGTAAAGGATCTATACCAAGCATATTTAAAACCTCATGCTTCAGAAAAAGAATTGTTGCTACAAAGTCGTATCATCTCATTAGTGATTGTTGCGCTAGCTCTTTTATTTAGTCTAACGATAAAAAACATTAATGAAATATGGGGCTGGATCACAATGGGAATCGGTGCTGGTATGTTTATCCCACAGGTCATTCGTTGGTACTGGTGGAGATTTAATGGATATGGTTTCGCAATTGGGACTGCTTTTGGTATGGTTGCAGCTTTATTAACAAAAGCTTTTGGAGGTCCTATCCCGGAATATTATTCTTTTTTAATAGCAAGTGGAACTTCTTTAATCGGATGCATAATAGGAACATATATCAATAGTTCAACGGATGAAGAGGTATTATTTAACTTCTATAAGGTAACAAGACCATTTGGATTTTGGCACAATATACGTAACAAACTTCCAATGGAGAGTCTTTCACAGATTCATGAAGAAAATCGGAGAGATATTATCGCAACTTTCATTGCTGTTCCCTGGCAGATAGTACTATTTTTAACAGGAATGATGATTGTTCTAAAGCAATGGGAAAATGTATTGAATTTATCTTTTTTATTGATTCTATTATCAGCAGGACTTTATTGGTTTTGGTTTCGACATTTATCTAAAGAAGTAAAAGTATAATAATGATAAGAATAATTTTATTTATTTTATGCTTTGCATATTCTCAATCATTAGATGTTACTTTTAGGTATGTAGAAAATCCCAGTGATAATTTTGTGAGAGTATTTGTTCCAGGGACGATGCCTGCAGGAACAAATAATGACTGGGGACCAAATTCTAATGGGTTCATTAGTCCAGATGCACCTTCTCAGATGATATATAATGAAGAAACTGACTCCTATGAGAAATCTTACAATATTAGTGTTAATGAGCAATATCTATATAAAATTCATTTTCATCATAATTCATCGGGAACAAGCAATAGTTGGATATCTGATCCATTAAACTCAGAGGTAACCGATGATGAATGGAACAATTCAATATTAAATGTTACAGATCCATTATTTTTCCAACCTGCTCGTCACATGAATGAGAATGACCAGATAGATGGATTCAGTATTGGAATTTTTTCTTCGGGTATAGTGGATTCTATTCGTTATTGTATTGGTGGAGATACATTAGGTGGTACTTCATTTTATCAGGAAAATGGGACTCTTTATATCCCATTTGAGCCACCTCAAAGTTTATATGATCCCCTTTGGATCCAAGCTTCTATTGATGGTCAGTTATTTGAGGTCTATAATATTGGATCTGTTGATATTGTAGAAGAACCACTACCAGAAGGTGTGGAAATGGGACCAAATTGGATAAATGCTACAATGTATTTAGCCATATATGCACCTGGGCAACCAGTAATGAAAGTAATTGTTACTACTCCTGGAAATTCGGGTGAAGATTCAGATGCTATTACGATGAATAAAGACCCAGAGCTCGAAGATACGTGGTGGATCCAATTAGATACGCTTCTTGGGCAGTATGAGTATGAATATTTATTGGTGAATGGCAATAGAATTGCAGATCCATTATCTCGAAGATTAAGTAATGGTAGAACATTGATAGAGTTTGGTTTGGGAGGAATTTCAACTGCAGATGACTATACTTGGCAATCATCAAACTATATACGTCCCAGTTTAGATACACTAGTAATATACGAATTACATGTGGATGATTTTGCAGCTCAGGGGAATGGACAAGGTCAATTTATAGATGTAATCAATAAACTTGATCATTTGAAATCTATAGGTATAAATGCTATTGAATTATTACCGATTACAGATTTCCCTGGTACACATTCCTGGGGGTATGATCCTCAACTTATGTCGGCAGTGGAATCTCGATATGGAACACCTGCAGAATTTAAATCATTAATTGACCAAGCACATATCAGGGGCATTGCTGTCATTATGGATATGGTTTGGAATCATATTCGGTCTTCTAGCCCTATTTGGGAAATACAGCCAGACTATAATTTAAATCCCTATATAAAATATCATACGGAATTAAACCCCAATGAAACAGAGGGGTCTTGGGGAATGTTAGACTGGGATCATTTTAATCCAAAGACGATTGAATATATTAATAGAGTTAATAAAATCTGGATAGAAGAATATAATATTGATGGTTTTAGATTTGATGCAACAAGAATGATTGGTTGGGATTTAAATCAGGCAGAATTTGGTATACCTGCTTGGACAGCTGCCATATCAGATATAGATCCAACCATCTATCAAATAGCCGAACACTTGCCTGCTGACCCATGGTTAATTGACAATACCAATCTAACTTCTGCCTGGCATGATAGCTTTCATGATATTCTTTTGAGTGATGCGCACAGTCAGTTTAACTCTTCTACCACTTTTATGAAACGAGTAGTAGAGCTGCATGAATATTCAAATGTCGGGAATGCATATACGAATAGAAATCAGGCTGTAAAATATATGATTAGTCATGATGAACAATCCATTTTACAGGAGATGGTGGTTTTTAATAACTATTCAATAGAAGAAGCACGTGAACGAGATAAGTTTTATGCTACAATCATGTTTACATCATTGGGTATACCTATGCTTTTTCAAGGTCAGGAATTTGGGCTTCAAACAGGTTGGGATGATGATAATAATAATGGAGATTATGAAGAAAAACTTCAATATCGACCTATCGACTGGTCCTTGTTGGAATCAGATATTGGTCAATCACATCTGGAACACTATACTAGTTTAATCCGGTTTAGAAAAAATAATCCTGCTTTATATAGAGGGACTTTCTATGATTTGTGGCGTTACGAATCTGAAAGGGTTATTGTATATGGCTATAAAGATGAATCGGATGGTAATAACAATGATCAAATTGTAGTAATTGCGAATTTCTCAGAATACGATAGAACGATTAATGATGTTCCTTTCCTTTCTGCTGGGAATTGGTATAATGTTTTTGATCTAGGAAATGATCTTACTACGGAAGATGGGAATTATGGTGAATTTTTTATTTCGGCTAAAACAGCAATGGTATATACCAATACAGATTGGCAATTATCTGCAGACCAATTTCATAAAACGCCTGATAAATATCAAATAATCGATCTATACCCCAATCCTTTTAATAGCGCTCTAAATATCCAATTTTCTATATCTGGTTCAACCAAAGCAAAGATACAAATCTATGATCTAACTGGTAGATTATTAAAATTATTTACGATTAAGGGTAATGATCATGTCAAAAAACGTATAACATGGGATGCAAAAAGTGATAGCGGTTTGGATTTGTCATCAGGAATGTATATTGTATCATTAAAAACGGAAAATCAGATAACAAATAAAAAAATTCTTTATCTAAAATAAATAAAATTTTTTAACACTATTACTCTTACAATTATGAAAATTGTATACGTTTTATTTTTTACAATAATATTTTTTGGGTGCTCCGAAAACCGTATGAGAATAAAATCATCAGAATGGAAAAACAACCTCACTATATATGAAGTAAATATCCGGCAATACACAGATGCCGGTACAATTAGTGCTTTTCGTAAGCATCTTCCTCGGCTGAAAAATATGGGTGTAGGTATTTTATGGTTTATGCCTATTCACCCAATCGGAAAGGAAAATCGGAAAGGTAATCTGGGTAGTTATTATTCAGTAAAGGATTATTATGGTGTTAATCCAGAGTTTGGAACGCTAGATGATTTTAAACAACTTGTCGATGAAATTCATGATATGGGGATGTATGTAATATTAGACTGGGTAGCCAACCATACGGCATGGGATAATGAGATAGCCAACAAATACCCTAAATGGTATACTAAAGATGATAAGAATAACTTTCAACCTCCAATTGGTACGGATTGGCATGATGTAATTGATCTTGATTATAGCAATGATAGTTTGCGTCAATATATGATAGATGCAATGTTATATTGGGTTAAAGAAATAGATATTGATGGTTTTCGATGTGATGTTGCAGGGATGGTTCCTAAAGATTTTTGGGAAGATCTCATTAAAAATTTAAATTCTATAAAACCAGTATTTATGCTAGCAGAATGGGAAGATCCGGAATTATTAAAAATTGGATTTGACGCAGATTATAATTGGGGCTTGTATCATCTTCTAAAAGATTATGTAGCTGGTGTTAAACCATTAAATGATATTCAAAATTATTTTGAAGATAATCCCAAATCCTATCCTCAGAATGCTCTAAGGATGAATTTTCTTGATAACCATGATGAAAACAGTTGGGGCAGAGTAATGATTGAACATTTTAATTCAAGTGTTTATCCATTAGCAACAATGATTTTTACTTTACCTGGAATTCCTATGATATATTCAGGTCAGGAAGCCAGGTTAAATAAAAAACTGAAATTCTTTGAAAAAGATATTATACCTTGGGGAAGTTATCCAGATAGTGATTTCTATAGTGCATTGATAGAAATTAGAAGAGAGCATGCTGCATTTTGGTGTGATAACTTTTCAGTTCATTTTTTAGATGAATTACCCTCAGGGATGGTAGGCTATAAGAGGATAACAAAAAAAAATGAAGAGTATCTTATTTTAATAAATTTATCAGATAGAAGAAAAAAATTAAATCATGATTTCTCTAAAGGAGAAATTATATTTAAAGATACAAATTCTAATAAATTGAATCTTGGCCCTTACGGATATATGATATACAAAAATATTAAAGCTTAAATGGTAATTCAGAATATTCTTCCAGTTACACCTAGATATTATTTAATACTTTTATTATCTGGTTTTCTTTTTGCTGATGAGTCGTGGAGAGTTTATGATGATTCTCAAATTGCTATCATTAATATCACAATCGATCCTGAAGATTTGGAATGGATGTATGATAATGTAGAGAGTGATTCTATTCATCTAGCAACCGTCCAATTTCAGAATACATATATAGATGAATTTGTGGATTCGATAGGATTTCGTCTACGTGGGAATACTTCACGCGTTTCAGAAAAAAAATCATTTAAGGTTGATTTTAATCATTTTATTTCTGGTCGAGATTTTTATGGTGTAGAAAAACTAAATCTAAACGGTGAGCATAATGATCCTTCAATCGTTCGTTCTAAATTGTGTTGGGATTTCTTTCAAGATATAGGAATGGTGAGTAGTAGAGCTGCACATGTTAAGCTATATATAAATAATGAATATTTTGGTCTCTATATATCTGTGGAACATATTGATGATACCTTTCTTTCAAAACATTTTAATAATGATAATGGCAATCTATGGAAATGCCTCTGGCCAGCAGACTTAACCTATAGGGGTGATGACCCAGAAGATTATCATCCCTATTACGATGAAACAAGGCCCTATGAATTAAAAACAAATACAAATGATTATGATTATTCAAAACTCGCTCGTTTGATTAGAGTAATACATGAGACACCAGATTCACTTGATTTGGTACTGGATATCAAAGAAACTTTACAATATTTAGCTATGAATACTCTCACAGGTAGTTGGGATGATTACCGTTTTTTAAGAAATAATTTTTATTTATATCATGATCCATCTGATGGACTGATTCATTTGATTCCTTATGATTATGATAATACGTTTAGTATAGACTGGTTCGATTTAGACTGGTCAACTATTGATCCTTATGATTATGCTGTGATTGATAATGATGGACGCCCTCTAACAGATTATATTTTTTCCCAAGCTCGATATAGAAATCTCTTCTCTCATTTTCTTCAATTTTACAATAATAAACTATTCAAACTTGATAGTATTAATTCCAGATTAGATTATTTCGTAGAACATTTATACGAATCAGCGAATGAAGATGTTTATAGAACTTTGGATTATGGGTTTTCAATTGATGATTTTGTTAACAGTTATGGAGAAAATTTTCAATTTTCACATGTCAAAAAGGGACTCAAAGAATTTATTTTAAATAGGAAAACATCTATCAATAACCAGATTGTTTTTGAAAATGACGTTCCAATAATATATGAAGCTAAGATTGGTAATAATATTATTATTGTGGGAGATACGGTAAATATTAGTGCTTCTTTATTTGGTGAACCATTAAACGTACACTTTTTTTATTTAAGAGAAGGTGAAGATAATTGGCAATCTACTATTTTAACTTATGCACCTGATACAATGAGCTCTTATATTGAAGATCATGATAACTGGTACTCAAATTTTATAATCGATAGTTCTGGTACTTATTACTGGTATATCTTTGCAAATAGCGATGAAGGTAGTGATAGGTATCCTGTATATGATTATGCATCATTTCAGGTTATTGACGAAGTGTATAATCAACCAGTATTTATTAATGAATTGTTGGCTAAAAATGAAACAATCAATAATGATGAAGCAGGTGAATTTGATGATTGGGTGGAGATATGGAATTATTCTAGTATCACTGTTGATCTATCCAACCACTACTTAACTGATAAAATTGAAAATCTTACCAAATGGAAATTCCCAGACTCCAACTCTTTTATAGAACCAAATGAGTTTATTTTGATCTGGTGTGATGAGGATCAGGAACAGGGTCCCTTGCATTCAAATTTTAAATTGTCATCTAATGGAGAATTTCTTGCACTTGTTTTACCAGATGGAATAACGATAATGGACTCAATATCATTTCCTATCCAATCAGAAGACATTTCATATGGTAGATCTGGAACTGCGAATGATGAATGGGTTTACATGCCTCCATCACCTGGTGATTATAATGAAGTCCTTTCTATAAATAATGATCCATTGCTATCAAGTAATTTTAAATTAAGTAATATCTATCCTAATCCTTTTAATTCTACCTTTCAGATTGAAGTAATTATTAATAGTCCTCTTAAAAAAATAAAAATCAATCTTATTTCACTTACAGGAAGGACAGTTTATTCAAAAGTTGTTAATGATTTACAGACTGGACATAAGACAGTGACGATAAAATTGAATCAATTAATTTCATCAGGTTCCTATTTCTTAAAAATAGAAAGTCCGAACCAAACTATTTCTAGAAAAATAATATATATTAAATAAACTGTTTGTCATTTTAGCTTATTAACATGATCTAAATTTATTTTTTTCAATATATTATCATATCTGATGCATCTTCCTTTAACCACTATTTCTTGACCGATTTTGGGATAAAAGTTTTTTCTATTTTTTATAGAAAAGATGATTTTATTATCTAAATAGACATTTGAAGAATCAACGTCACTAATTTTTCCAGTTATTTGGACAACTTTATACAAAAATTCATCACCTTCATTTACCTGAAATCTCCAAAATAAATCATTCGCATCGGTAATCAATATGGGCTCCATTGAATTATAATCAGGATTTAATGATTTTGTGTAATATACGAAGACTACCAGAACAACAAGAGGTATTACAGATCTAATTATTTTCCAATTCATTTCCGAACGTGTCATAACAAATCCTAAATTTTTAAAAAGTTATATTTTAATAGAAAACTTGGGTAAAAAGATAAGGTCATTTTTTTAACTATATTCATAACTGTAAATATTTATTAATCTAATGAAAAGTAATCCATTTCAAAAAATTGGCGGTTTAAAATCTATTTTTTATACTCTGAAAATAGCCCAGAAAGTAGGTTTAATAAAATTTTTCCAAGCAATTTTTTCAAAAAATACTTGCAAGACCTGTGCTCTTGGTATGGGAGGACAAAATGGAGGAATGCGTAATGAGCAAGGTCATTGGCCAGAAATATGTAAAAAATCTATTCAGGCAATGGCTTCTGATATGCAAGAGGCAATTGATTTAAATTTTTTCAATAAATATTCAATTAACGAATTAAAAAACTTTACATCTCGTGAGCTTGAAAAATTAGGGCGTATAACATCACCTTTATTTCTTGAATCAAATAGCACTCATTATATGCCCATAAGCTGGAACGAAGCTTTTAACCATATTGAACAAAAACTTAAAAGATCAGACCCTAATCGCTCATTTTTTTATTTTAGTGGTAGATCATCTAATGAAGCAGGGTTCCTTTTACAACTTTTTGCTAGAGTCTTTGGTACAAATCATATTAATAATTGTTCCTATTATTGTCATCAGGCTAGTGGGGTGGGTCTAACTCAATCATTAGGTATAGGTACTGCAACTGTTGAATTAGCAGACTTAGATTATTGCGATTTGGTTTTCCTTATTGGATCTAATCCGAGTTCGAATCATCCTAGGTTGCTTACAAAATTAAAAAATATTCGAAAAAGAGGAGGAAAAATAATTGTAATTAATCCAGTGATTGAAAAAGGTTTAATTGAATTTAGCGTACCATCAGATCCAAAAAGTTTAATCTTTGGTTCCAAAATTGCTTCAGAATACGTACAGGTAAAGCCAGGTGGTGACTTGGCACTTTTTAGTGGATTAGCAAAATATATTATAAAGAAAAATAAGATAAATAAAGATTTTATTGATCAAGCAACAGAAGGATTTAATAATTTTAAAACTTCTATTCAAAAATTAGGTTGGAATGAGATAGAAATTAGTTCTGGTTTAAGTAGGTCAAAGATTGAATTAATCGGTGAATACTATTCAAAATCAAAAAACACTATTTTTTCATGGTGTATGGGTATTACCCATCACCATCATGGTACTTCAACTGTTCAAAATATTGTAAACCTTGCACTTGTTAGGGCAATGGTAGGCAAAAAATATGCAGGATTACTGCCTATCCGTGGTCATTCTAATGTACAGGGAATTGGATCAATGGGAGCGACACCTAAATTAAAAAAAACAGTTTTTGATCGTTTAAATGCTATAGGTGTTTCTTTACCAACTATGAAAGGATATGATACATTAGCATGTATAAAAGCAGCTGCTAAACATGAAATGGATTTTGCATTTTGTTTAGGCGGAAATCTCTACGGATCCAATCCAGATTCAAAAGTAACAAGTAAGGCTTTATCAAATGTTGATACCATTGTTTATGCGAGTACAACATTAAATACTGGTCATACTAGGGGAATAGGTAAAGAAACTATTATTCTTCCAGTATTAACCAGAGATGAAGAATATCAGAGTACAACACAGGAATCGATGTTCAATTTTATTCGTTTAAGCAGTGGTGGAATCAAGAGACATAATAATTTACGTTCAGAAGTAGATGTGATAGGTGAAATGGGAAGTAGAGTTTTAGGAAATGATCAAATATTTAAATGGAGTGAATTAAAAAATCATAATGGTATACGAAACTTGATTTCAAGAATAATTCCTGGTTTTGAAGAGATTAATGGTATAGATAGTACTAAACATGAGTTTCATATACCTGATAGGATAATTCATACTCCAGTTTTTCCTACGGAATCAGGAAAAGCAAAATTTATTTTTCACACGATTCCCCATTTTAGTCAATTGAAAAAGAATGAATTCCAATTATTAAGTGTTCGATCAGAAGGGCAGTTCAATACTGTTGTCTATGAAGAAGGAGACCTTTATCGTGGGCAAAGTCAACGAAACGTGATTCTAATAAATGAACGAGATATGGCAATACTTGAATTGAAAAAAGATGAATTAGTAACCATAAAAAGTAAAACAGGGGAAATTAGAAACATCTTAGTAAAGCCATTTGATATCAAGAAAAAAGCTGCTCTCATGTACTATCCAGAAGTCAACTCACTAATTAGTCAAAAAGTTGACCCGGTATCATTGACTCCAGGATTTAAATCAACAATAATTTCTATTATTAAATCCACTTAGTTGTAATTATTCCCAAATTTTGATATAATTGAGTAATTTTATGAATCTCCAATGACTAAAATCATGAAGATATTTTTGCCAATATTAATTGTTCTAATTTCGTTTTCATATAGCCAAAAATTGACCCAAGTTATTAAAACCTATGAAAATGGAGAAAAGTGGTATATAGGAAATTATAAAGATGGTAAGGTACATGGATCATTTACTTTTTGGTATGATAATGGCCAAAAAAGTTATGAGGAATACTACAAAGATGGCATTAAGGACGGAAAATGGACTGGTTGGTATGAAGATGGTAAGATAAGTTCTGAAAAATATTATAAAAATAATAAACGAGATGGGAAATGGAATACCTGGTATGATAATGGTCAAAAAAGTTCCGAACGATTCTACAAAATGGGTAAAGTGGAGGGTTTAGAATATTATTGGTATGAAAGTGGTCAGAAATTTCGTGAGTTAAATTATAGTAATAATGAATTGATTTCCGAAAAAATATGGAATGAAGATGGATCTCTTAAAACCAATTAATTTCTTTCAATAAATAAAATAGAAAACTCCAGATACTCACCATCAACTCCATTATCTGTTTTATCTAATTTGAAACTTAAAACAAAAGTCAAGAATGGAATTAGGGTTAGGAAACACAAGTTCGTAACTGTTCAATCAAACTTTACTGTAACATAATATCTTGGTTCGATGACACCTCTTGACCTTTTTTTAAGTATTTTGGATTTTGAATAACCATTATATTTTTTTATCAATTCTATATATCGTTTTAAGGTTTTTGCTCTATTCTTTATGGTTCTTTTAGAGTGTTTTCCTCTTTGTTCTATAAAAATTAAAAGGTATTTATCTTTTACATTTTCATCTTCTCTTACTTTACTTAGGTAAATCCTATCCTTTCCTAGATCAACATCATTTCCAAAATAATCTATTCTTTCTGCACAGCTTATGAATAAAAATAGAATCCAAAAATTTTTAATCATTGAGGATTAAGTCATTATTTTAACAATTGAAAATCTATGATATAAAGATTAAAAAGATAGTAGATGAATTAGAAAAATATTTATACATCAGTGATGTCTTTTATTAGCTTTAAAATTCATTAAATACTGTAATTTTCATATTTTTCTCAACCAGATCAGTCCAGACACCTTCAAAACGACTTGATTTTAAAACTGCGCAATTATCTATATAATGATACCCTTTAAACTCTGTGTGCCTTAATCTGGGTTTGTTTAACATTAATTGATGATATTTTAAACCAATACTATTTAATTTATCTTCAGTAATTTTTTTTAATGCTTCAGTTCTAGCAGTAAAAAGACAAATGTAATTACCCTCATCATACTTTTTATTAATCCATTCTATTGCGTTATCAAATAATTTAGCTTTTTGAGTATGACTATGTGCTTTTTCATTTGGTACGTCTTCCCATACAGTACCATCTAAATCAATTATAAAAACTAGTTTTTCCATTTTTCTCCTTAACTTAAGCAGGCAATTTACTTAGCATTACAAAGACAAAAAATAACCAACCAAACAAAAAAAACAATTAATTTTAGTAAAATATTTTAGAAGTCTGTTTTTTTTCAGTATCATCACAATAGTAATAATTATAGAATTTATTTCCAGTTAGTAAATGTCTAATCTTTATAAAAGACAAACAAACATAATTAGATCTTCCCTTAAAATTTCTACAATTGAAGGATCATGGTGGGCAGTAATGTATGGTACTGTAGAGACTTATTTAGGTGCCTTTTTTGAAGTTTTGAAGTATTCGAGTTATGAAATATCAATATTGACAACACTACCAATATTTATTGGCTCTTTATTTCAGAATTTTTCTAACAAATTCTATCATTTTCTAAAATCAAGAAAGACATTAGTAGTTGGTTTGAAACTTTTCCAAACCATGTTAATACCAACCATATATTTTATAGGTATTACAATAGGAAACTTTTATTTATTTTTAGTTTTTATTTGTATTTATTTCGTTATTGCCCTTTCTCAATTATCACCTTGGACATCATGGATGGGATATTTGGTTCCGAGTAGATTAAGGGGAAGATACTTTGGGAAAAGATCTCAAATAATTAGAATTTTTATGCTGATTTCATCTCTAATTGCTGGTGCAATATTAAATTCTTATAATAGTATAAATCCGATAATAGGTTTTGGAATAATATTTTTTATAGGGGTAATTGCAAATATTGGATCAGCATATTATATATATTCACAGTATGAACCTAGTTATGAAACAATTAATGAAGATAATAAAAAAATAGATCTCAGACATATAGATTATCTTCATCTAAGAAAATTTATATCATATGATTCAATATCTGAGTTTGCTTTTTCAATTTCAGGTCCACTCATGATGGTTTATTGGTTGAGAGAACTTAAATTCAATTATATTGAACTCGCCTTACTAATAAATGTTAGCCAATTAATAGGATTATTTAGTTTACGATATTGGGGAAAGAAAATTGATGCGTTGGGTGCAAACATTACAATAAGATGGACTAGTCTATCAATTACGATATTCCCTTTATTTTGGATACTAATATATTTTTTCCCAATTGGAATGAGATTGCCATTTTCGGTAATACTGGCATCTTTTGCATCTCTAATGTTTAGTGGTAGAGCGCTTGCCATGGATAACAGATTGTATGAGCACATGCTTGGCAAAAGTATGATACAATTAACATCAAAGCGAATTCTTTATAGAGGTCTTTTTATTTTTTTAGGAGGACTAGCTGGAGGATTATTAACTAAAACAGATTTTATTTTAATGTATTTATCAATTTTTTCCAGCAGTAACATACATTTTGTATTATTTGTTTCAGCGATTATTAGGTTTGCTGTTTGGATGAAATTTTTGAGAGATTCAAAGATGCAAGTTTAAATAATGTGAAAAATCCAAAATATTTTTGAAAATGTAATATGTTATAATATGTATGATTTTAATAAATAATAAAATTAGTTATTAAAGGATTGGGTATTTCGTGAAGCATCATTTCTAGATAATCTATTCTTTATGATTTTTGTGAAATGTTTTGCACCTTGATATGAAACATGTGTTTCATGCCAATAATAGTAAAAATCAAAAGTATCTGTTTCTATGGCTTCGTAATTCCATAATTCTATTGGTCGAGTATTTAAACTATCTAAAATGCTATTCCAAATTTTATGATGGTTCATTTCTTTTTCACGAGAATGATAATTTTTTGATTTTGGTGTAATTAAATAAATAACATTTATTCCGAGTAAATTTGTTAATGATTCGAATAAATCAAAGTAGAATAGATTTGGTGAGACTTCTACATGTAAGAAATATACATTTCTCCAAGATCCAGGAGGTAGGATCGTATATAATGAATCCAAATCGACGCCTTTGTTGTTTATGTTTCCTGCAAAACCTTGTTCCGTCCATACATCATCTATAATTGTTTTTTCAACAGAATTAGGTTCATTGATATTTTCAATAAAATGGTCAATATCTAAATAATTTTCTTCTAAAATAATCTGAAGGTTTTTCTTTATGCTATTTCCCAAAATAGTAATTGAATCTTTGCTATAAATATGAAAATTACCGTTTACATAAGGACGATTATTGGCTCTGTTTTTAATATATGAATATGGAAAATCAAATGGTTGAATACCAATGATTATTGTATCGATTTTAACTGAATCTTTA
>CAZPHE010000030.1:0-25198 GCA_964586315.1 uncultured bacterium
GCCAGAATGGAATTTAATTGTTTTTTCATCCTAATGATTTCTTCTGCCTGAATTTTAATATCAGTTGCCTGACCTTCTGCACCTCCCATAGGTTGGTGAATCATAATTCTTGAATTTGGCAAAGCAGAACGTTTGCCTTTAGCGCCACCTGCTAATAAAAATGCACCCATGCTAGCTGCTTGACCTAAACATATAGTTGATACATCTGGTTTAATATATTGCATGGTATCATAAATACCCATACCAGAAGTAATGATGCCTCCTGGAGAGTTTATGTACAAATGAATATCTTTTTGAGAGTCTTCTGCCTCTAAAAAAAGTAATTGTGCAATAATAAGAGATGCAATAGAATCATCAATTGGTGTACCTAAAAATACAATTCTTTCTTTAAGAAGTCTTGAGAAAATATCGAATGCTCTTTCTGAACGACCCGTTTGTTCAACAACGATAGGAACCAATTGGTTTAAAGTTTTTTCATTAATGCTCATGCTTTTTCCCTCGAAGATCTTTTGTTTGAACTTCGACTTCTTTAACTTTAGTGAATTGTTCTATGTATTCCAAGATTTTCTTTTCAATAAGGTTGTCTTTAATCCTTTGCTTATTACTTGGCTTCTTATAAAATTTCTTAATCTCTTTTTCAGATTGTGGAGTTCTATTAATTAGATTTTCAATCTCAATTTCAACTTCCTCTTTAGATACTGAAATTTCCTGTGTTTCAATTATTTTATTACGTAATGAATACCACTTGATATTGCGCTCAGCAACTGGTAAATAATGTTCTCGAACTTTTTTTTCATCCAAAGGTTCTCCATTATTTTGTTTTTTTACATCCTCCATAAGATTTGTTAAATAATTTTCTACCATAGACGGAGCGAAAGATGGGTTTACAAAATTAATCATTGCATCTGACAATTCACGTTCATAAGCAGTCCGTGATCGATCTTTAAAATTTTCCTGTATCTTTTTTTCAACATCAATTTTTAAAGCATCTATTGAATCCAATTGAGGGTTTATTTGCTTTAAAAATTCTTCATTGACTTTGGGAAGAATCTCTCGCTCTACATTATCAACGATTAAATCATAGTCAGATTCAATCCCTTCATTTGAAACAGAAAGTTTAACTCGAGCAGATTCTCCAGGCTTAAGTCCAATTAATTTATCCTTTTGGTTATCTGTGAATGATCCCTTCCCAATTTTTAAATATTGTTTTTCAAATTTTTTACCAATAATTGGCAAACCTGATTCATCTAGTTTTTGTAATTTGCAGAGTAAAAAATCTCCTTCAATTGCACCATCTTCAACTGATAAAATGGTAGCCTTAGATTTACGCAATTGCAAAATTGCATCATCTATATCTTGACCATCATGGATATAACTCGTACGGTTTACAACTAGGGAATTCTTTTTGAATTTTGGTAATACAATATCAGGTTCGATTTCAAAAACAACACAAAAAGAAAAATGTTCATTCATATGGAAGTGGGCATCTCTAATCTCTGCTTTATTGACAGGCGTTAATCCTTCTTGTTTTATTGCCATAAGATAATATTTTTGAAAATTCCGCTCCATGAATTCTGATTCAATATTTGGCTGAAACTGGTTTAATAACCTATCTCTAGGGATTTTCCCTGGGCGGAAACCAGGCAGTTTTACTTTTTTACTGAATTTTTTTAAAGCAATATTGAATTGAGATTCGATTTCATTCCAAGAGATATCTATTTCTAGTTCTCTAGTATAATCATTGGTTTTATTAACTGTGATTTTCAATTTTTTCCTGAAACTTTGGGGGCAAATTTAATCGATGATTTTATTTTACATAAGAAAGAAATTAGATTATTTTAAACAATAAATATACCTACAAATCAATTGGCATTTCTAGTCCACCACGATATAATAAATATATAGAAATCAATCTAATAAAATTAAATAATTCTTTATAACTGAATTGACTATGTAAATATAATTGGCTTTTGTAAACAACAATCGCTACTACATGACCCAATAATCCTATTATGATAAAAAGCGCGCCCGTGTATCCTAAAATAAAAAAAACATATAAAAACCCACTAAATGCTAAAAAATGTAGATACATATGATAGTTCAGAATGTTGATGCTTATCTTATTATTATTTATCAAGACCAAATAATAAACCATTAATATAACACATAAAATAAATACTATAATTCGTCCCCTATCATTTAAAAAATAAATCAAAGAAGTAGCACCTTGTAATTGTGCGATTAGAAACATAATAATTAAACTTATTTTTTTTTTAAAAAATTCCATAAAACTTGGAACATTGAGAATAGATGTAAATATGATTTCGCCAATAATAACTTCCATACTATAGAATAGAAACATAAATGCCCATAAATAGTGGAAGTAGGAATTATTTATATCTATAGTAGTTAAATAAAAAAAGAAACCTATAAATATTTGTTTTACACGCGCAGCACAACTCCTCGTAAATAAAAAAAGAAACCTACGAAAGCAATTAATGTATAAATAAATGTTTTAAACGATTGAATCTTGAACCAATTTTCTTGGAGCATGTTTTAAAAATTAATGATCATATTAACCAGAAAAACAACATCAATAACCGTAATATTTTCATCATTGTTAATATCTGAAACAGAATCAGGGCAAATTCCATTGTCAAAGCCATTAACCATTAAATCAGATAGGAGTAAAATATCCAAAACATTTAATTCGCCTGAATTATCCAAATCTCCTAAAGTCCATTCTAAACAAGCATCTGTCGGGTGTGCAAAAAATGTATGCCAGCCTGCTATTGGATCCTTTTCTATACGCCCTGATGAATCTGCACCTTGAATATAATATTGGATTAAACTTGAATCTACAAGCGCTGGAATCCATCCGAACCAATTATTCGGTTCTTCAGGTATATCTGACGACCATAATTGTTCGTTTTGCCATAGTTCAGATCCAAGTGTTTTCCAAAAGACTTTTACAGAATCATTAATTATCCCAGCTTCACTTAGATCATCCAATATTATTTCAACTTTATATCCATATTCATCGGGGTCGATACCATTATTTAAGGGATCATGAAAGATTTGAAGCATTTGGAGATCAGGGATTCCTTTTATACGGCAATGAAGTGCATCCGTTGATTCCCATGATCCAGAAAATCCCAAAACTTCATAGCCAGGTAAGGCAGTTTGATAGATAGCAAGTGCATCATCATCCCAACTTCCTCCAGTAATTGGAACCAAAACTTTTTCATTAAGTATTAATGAATTTGTATAGGGCTGGTTAGTAGGTGTCCAAACTCTATATAGCTCCCACGGTTCACCCCAGTTATTTAATGAAGTTGAGAAATAATTTGCGATTTGTTCTATCTCATCATACTGCGGATGAGTATTTGGAACTTCCCTGATAAGTACCTTAGTTCGACTTAAATATTTACCCCAACAGTCAATATGATCAATGTAAGTATTATTAGGATCATCTACTACGTGATAAGTATTTATACCGTAATAATCCTCCATCAGCAAATAAATTTCTTCTTCAGAAATTTCATTTTCAGAAAAAACCAAATTTGATGATGCAGAGATTCCCATACCATCGGTCATATAATTGCCACCAGCATGAATGATATCCGATGCAAAAAAAGGGACATCTAAATAATTTGACATTTTTAATGGTGCATCATTATCATTAGGACGAGGCCTATTATAGGTGAAATCAACAATAGACATATTTCTTTCTCCATCAACTACCCACCATGGACCATAATCACGAGTCCAATAACTATCGGTCGGTCCAATAACAAACGCAACATTGTCCATATTCACATCTCCATTTCCCATTGCATCGGCTGCATAATCTTGTTGATTTGATGATACCAAACAATAGATTATTACATCTTCAGACATTTCTGCAATTAATTCAATTGAGATGCCAAAAGGATATCGAATTAATACACCTTTCATACGCTCAAATTCTGCAATATTACGTACGGGGAAAGGAGGTGGGTCTGTATCTCTTCGCATAGAATCAATTTCATCAATCCTTGTTTTTTCTTCATCTGTTAACCCTATAGGTAATTCTTTTGAAAGATTTTCCACACCCTTAGCTAATGTTGAAATAATCATAACTAAAAATATTAAGTAAATATTCATATCTTTTTCTAAAAACAGATAATTCTTTATTAAAATATATAAAATAAATAATTAAAAAAGTAAAGTGCACATAAGATTAGGCATATTAAAGCCTAAAAAATTGAATGCTATTGTCTTAAACGATAGGTAGCACCTTCGATAGTTTTAATAAATTTTTCTAACTGATTTTCAGTATGAAATAACTCATCCATTGGAACAAATACATCACTAGGATATTCAATATTATCGTAATCACGAATAAAATTGGATTCTAATTTCAAAACCATATCACGTAAAACCATTGGCGGGATTTCTTTACTACGCATAAAATTTATTTGAAGATTTAATTGTCCGTTAGAAGTCATATGAAATAATGGTATTAAACCGACATCAGTATTGCATCTAAAAGTTAAAGTCCCGTACTCTGTTCCTCTACCCCATGATATATCATCAGCATATTTTTCAGAGAATTCAATAATAGAAACTCCAATTTTTGCAATTTCTCTTGTACAATTCTCCCTTAAATGATTTGTAAATAAATTTTTATCCCAGTTTGACATAGATTATGTACCTACCTTAAATGATTGTGATCGATTGAATTGGGGGACTCTAATTTACAAAACTATATATATAGCAAAAACAATGAATTAAATTCACATTGAAATAGATAAATTAAACTGAAACCGAATTCTATCTTGAATCCACTCAATATCTTTTGGAACAGGTTGTAATTCCCAACTCTGAAATAATGGTATAATAATAGGTCCTAAAACTATACCCGAGGCAATATAAGTTGATTTTATAAAATCGGGACTGCCCGCAATATCCGTAAAAAGCTTTCCTGGGAAAAAAGGTATTGATTGATCAATATTCAATTTCCAAAATATATTACTAGAACCTAATGTTGGTTCATTTGGATCAATTCCTCTTATCCCTCCACCGTGATAAGTATTCTGTAAAATTTTCAGATTATCACTCATACTTTTTCGATCAATCACGAGTTTTTGAAAATCTGGATCTACACTTCCATATAAATAATCTCGATACTGTTTGGGAATATTATCAGAATAAATAAAAGTTCTTAATTCAGCCAATAAACTTGTTTTACTTTTTCTACCGATACTATAATTCAAACCAGTATAAATTTTAGTCTTCGCAAAACCATTCCCAGCTTTAATATTTAAGCCTATGAAATAATTGTTCAAAATATTAGGAATCCATTTTTTTTCTAGATTAAATATCCCAACTAGAAAATTGCCATAGTCATAGAGACTTGGATCAAATGCATTCTCATTTAAACTATGGTAAAAAACATTTGTATTAAATTTTAAAGTAGGACTTTTTGTTAAAGGTGTTTTTATTAAACCAGTAAAATTGAGTCGTAGACCTTTACGGCCTTCTATTGATGATAAGCGTAAACCCCATGACCCCGAATGGAAAATACTAAGTCCGTCAAATTGCTTTCCATAGATAAGATTACCAATAGGTTTTTTATTTTTTGTATCATATAAAATATTTAATACCGTAGAACGCTTTCCAAAACCAGGTAGAAAGCCATTCCATAAAGATAATCCGGGTGCAAAACCATTGTATGTATTATATGAAAAAAGCCACGGCACAATGTTTATATCAATATCATGATAATTGGGAATTCCAAACAGAAAATTAGTTTTAATTTTTCTTTTGGTACTATTGTTAGATTTAAATATATCCGGCATATATTGATCAGGATCAATTGTCGCATGTATAGAATTCAAAGGAGCCTTTAATTTCAGAACATTTTTATCTGTTTGAACCCAGGATCGATCAATCTCATTTCCAATGTCATCATAAAAGGCAATTTCAACAGGAACATTAAAAGTGCCAAAATTTGTTAAATAAAATTCTATATCACCTTTTTTAATTCCATAATCAATATATGTTGCCTTATTTAACATATGATCAAAAAACCAGCTTAGATCTTCATTATGATATTTCTTAAAAATTGATATGTAATCATAGGGCTGTGGATGGCGAAATTTCCATGTCTCATAAAATTCTTGGTTAACCATATCAATCTTTTCTTCACCTATATAGTGCTGTAAAAAACGCATCATAACAGCTACTCTTGTATAGTTTTGTCCATAATTACTCATGTTAAAATTATCATTTGAAGAGATACTGAGTGGCTGACGATCCTGGTTTTTAGCAATACCAGGGATTGCTAAATAATGGAAAAGATGTATATTGAAATCTTTTGCAATACCTAGTTTGTTCTGAACAAAATCTTGTAAAATAAATTGGTTATTTCTCTGGCTATATTTTTTTTCCCAATAACGAATATTTGACCATTCATTTAATCCTTCATCCATCCAAGGGTGATCACGCTCATTACTACCCAATATGCCATATAGCCAATTATGCCCTACTTCATGCATGATAACATATTCCAATAAATCTTTACTCCGATCTCTTGAGATTACCGTTATATTGGGGTATTCCATCCCACCACCAGCAGACATATCTCCATCTACTGCTGTTATATGATTATATGGATATTCTCCAAAAAATTGACTGAACCAATAACCGGAATCATGTAAATACTCTATTGATGATCTCCACATTTTGGCATTTTTAGGCAAATACATACTCCACAAAGTGACTTCTTTTTTTGATTCCTCAAATTTTAAAACACCTTTTTCTACAATCCAATGTGGATCTGCGAACCAGGCAAAATCATGTACTCTGCTTTGCCTAAAATGAACGGTTTTCAATAATCTTTTTTCTAGGTTTTTAGATTCTTTATTTTTTTTCTGTCTCTTCTTTTGATCTTTTATTAGGGATTTAATTACTCTATCAAACTCTTTATCGCTAAGCTTATTTAAAGAATCACCTATCGCTGCCAAGGAATCCAACCATTTGTATTCTTTCTCTCCATTTACAATATCACCAGTCGCCATGATTCTATATTCCTTAGGCAATGTAATTTTCACATTAAATGTGCCAAACTCACTATAGAATTCTCCCATATTCGTGTATGGCATTGGGTGCCATCCATATTTATCAAATACAGCCGGTTTAGGATACCATTGAGTGATTTCATAGTGTTTACCAGTATGCCCCAGTCTAGATACAACCTTTGGCAATTTAACAAAAAATGGTGTCTCAATCATTGCACTATCACCAGGATTCAATGGATCTATTAGGTGAACTTTCACAACATCAATCCAATTTGGATGAAATTCCCATTTGGTGCGAATACCATTCACAGAAAAATCTAGACTATCAATGTAGCCTCTATCTTTTTCTTTTGTGTATCTAAATTTTTTACTACCCAATCGAAACTGTTGCTTAGCAAAAGCTGTTGAATCATTTTTGTAAGCATTAGGCCAGATATGAAACCAAATAAATTTTAATTTATCACTTGAATTATTTTTATAAATTAATTTCTCATATGCTGAAAGGGTATGGGCACTATCATTAAGTTCCACATCAATTTCATAGCTCACGTGTTGTTGAAAATAATCTTTCTCTGAAAATAAAAACGATATTAGTAGGATTTTTATAAATATAAATCTCATTTTTTTCCTTCTTTTTGTATGCGTTCATATTCTTCAGGGATTATGAAAAAGGATACCTCAAAAGGGATAGTATAGAGTTCACTTATTTCAAAGCTCATGGATTTGAAAAACCAATGATCTTCCAAAACTGCTTTGGCTTTTACTATATAGCCTTCAAGTGGTTCCAGTGTTGAAGTCGAATCAGCACTTTTAACAAAGTCATCTGAAGAAAATTTAAATTTGAGTTCATCTTCTTGATCTTTAAGAGGATTTAATCCTGCTTTCACACCATGCAAAAGGGAGTGAAAAGTATCCTGCAAAGGAAGGTCATCAACGATCCATTCCTCAAAAATAAAGCCTAAATTTTTTGATCTGGTAGAACTAATGAATTCAATGGAAGTTGTCCATTTTTTAGCTTTAAATCCATTTGCACTCTCTATTAAATCACTTGAAATCCTTTCAATTTTTCTTTTAATGGGTTTATCATCTTCATCAAAATATTCAGTAACATCTAAAAAAAGTTCTGCAAATGGATTAGATGAATCATCATCTTTCTCTTTCCTATTAGTTTTTTTAAAATAATCTTCTGGATTTACTAACCAATACTCTTCTTCATTTGTATCAAATTTTAGTATATGATCTACACTCGTTATAATTATGGTTCCCTCTTCACGATCAAAAAAAGTACTCGGCAACCACTTTTTAGCATCTATTTTCATAATTACTTTAGCATAACCCGGTGCCACGATTCTTTCAAACGTAGTTTCAACAGATCCAATTAATTTTGTGTCTACTGAAAAAACAGTCGTATAATTAATCTGCATATCCTGAGCCAAACATAACGAACTAAACAAAACTATGTAAACAAAAGCCAAAGATATTTAATATTCAAATGATTGTGAATGATAATGCTACAATTCCAGGAATTGATGCTCTTACTTGATCCCCTTTTATAATTGTACCAACCCCCTCTGGCGTACCTGTAAATATCAAGTCACCCGGTTGCAAGGGTATCTCAGCTTCCATTGCAAATAATATCTCAGTAGGATACCATATCATATCTTTGCAATATCCTGTCTGTTTTAAATCTCCATTAACTTTCAACCTAATTTCTAGATCAGAATAGTCAATTAAATCTGTAACTGGAAATATTTCCGAAACAGGCGAACTATCTGGAAAAGTTTTTCCACTGAACCACGGTTTCCCATCTTTTTTTGCTTTACCTTGTATATCCCGTCTTGTTAGATCTACACCAACTGCAATACCAAATACTGAACTTTTTTCACCTATTGCTATAACCAATTCAACTTCATGCTGGAGATCCTTAGTATTTTCAGGATAACTAACATCACCATTGGCGATTGTCCATTTTGGTTTTGTAAAAAAAAATGGTGGTTTTTTAGTATCTGTATCCATCTCTTCAGCATGTGCAGCATAGTTACGACCAACACAGTAGATTTGATTTACAGGGAAAAGATCATGGGTGTTTTGAATGGGTACAGTGGCGATTTCTGGATTTTGAAAAGAGAAAGTCATTATACCGTAAAAAGAATAAACCGCATAATATCATCATAATCTTTTGCTGTATAGAGAACAGTCTTTGAGTCAATCAATTTAGAACCTGTATATTGAGATGCTCTGAATGCAAGTTGTTGTTTGATAAATCGAACTCGCAAAGAAAAAGACTTGGGATGTTTCCAAATGCAAGAACTTATATTCCCTGATAAAGATTTTTTTACCTTTTTGAAAATAGAAGTTCTTGATTCTTGAGGCTGGATACTTATGGTTGAGTCACCAACACCCACCATCGTTGCATGAGTAGTAGTATTTGGGCTAACATCTTTGACTTCTTCACAAAGACCTGCATCTCCAGAAACAAAAACTAGTGGAACTCTATGCTTCGCAGCTATTGTTCCATGAAGAAGAAATTCAGAAGTTTGTTGGTCATTGAGATACATTGAATCTAATTTTGATGATGATAGAGTATGTGCAAGAGGGTTTCCTCCTTGCCCTGCCATAGAATGGTATCCTATCATTAATAGCGCATCAAAACTACTATCTAATTCCTGTACCATTGAATAAGGATGTCCACTCCAACCACGTATCAGTTTTACAGATTTGGGGAGTTGATCTGATAAAATATTCCGACCAGAAAAATGGGCATCTTTTACCCAAATTTCTTTTGCTCCTGCTTCTAATGCTCCATTACAAGCAGAGACTACTTCCTTTGTCATACGATCTTGAAATTGATGATATATGGCAGGTTTATGATTATCAACCTCATCCCAATGTGTAACACCAGTAACACCTTCCATATCTGCACTAATATAGACTTTCAATAATTATCCATTATATTATTATTCAAAAATAAGCCTATGATTTAGATATAAAAAAGTTTTCAAATAGAAGAATTTATATTAAATCTTTATGAAGTGATTCTTGCATTGCATTGGACATCTCTTTGACATAACTATAGTCATTATAATTGATTCCAATCTTTATTGAAGAATCGGGATTTCCTAATTGTTTTATCTGGTCCTTAGTCAATTGAAATTGCAGATAATGGACTGAACTTATTTTATCTTCTTCTTCTCTTCCTTGTTCAAATACAGCAAAGACTTTTTCTACACCAATTCTCAAATAAATTATCTCTCCAGTTGTTAGCCCAATAAACTGGTTCAATATTGACTTTATTTTATTTTCTTCAGTTACCTCAATGAAGAGTGTTGCACTCAGACCATCTTTTGATGGCATGATTGAATTATAAATATCGATTTCATCCTGAATTTTATCGTCGTGAACAATGCGTTCAGCACGCATAATTTCTTGTATTTGAAAGGATAATGTTTGTTCATTCTCAAATACAATTGTAATGTTTGGACCAACTTTTACTCGTCGATCTTTCTTGTAATTTATAATGTCAGTTCTATATTCCTTGCGTACTTTCTCATATTCAATAATATTGAGCAAGGAATCTACTGATAGTTGTTTCATAGAATGATCCTTCTAAGTTTTTTCAAAACCATAGGCCTTGTATAATTCAATAATTGGATGACTGGGGTTAATATTTTCGTTACTAGCTTGTCTAAGCTGATGACTTGCAAGAGAGCAATCAGAACATACTATATCATGACTTTTTTGGGATATGTCATTCACGCATTTTTCACCAACCTTTATAGATTCATTGAAAAATTCTGACTTCATTCCCCATCCTCCATCCATTCCACTACATTGATTGACTAGATTTACTTTAGTATCTGGTACTAATCGTAGAATATCCCTTCCTTTAAATCCAATTCTCTGAGCTTTCAGATGACAGCTGACATGATAGCTTATGATCCCAAGAGAATTATTAAAATCAGTTTTTAATTTTTTTTCTTTATGTAAGTAGATTAAATATTCAGAAATATCAAATGTATTTTTGGCAATCTTTTTTATTTTTTCATTTGAACCTAAATAATCAGGGTATTCTTTTTTAAGTGTTAAGCTACATGTTGGTGGTCCTGTCACAACAATCTTATATCCTTGGTCAACCCATTTCCACAATTCTTTAAGATTTGGCGTTGCTTGTGCTTTGAATCCCTCAAAATCTCCAGGACTTAAATGAGGAGCACCACAGCATTGTTGTGGTGGGTAGATACATTCAACCTCATTATGTTCAAGTATTTTAACTGCTGCTTTTCCTAAGTCAACATCATGTGAATTTGTAAAACAAGTTCCAAAAATAACTACTTTCTCTATTGGATCACCCAAAACATGACTACGATTTTTAAACCATTTTTGAAATGTAGTAGTATTAAACCGTGGTAATACTCGGTCTTCATGGATTCCCACAGTCCTATTCATAATCCATCTAAACATTTTTATACGATTAAAAATATTGATTAATGGTCCAACGAATGATCCTATTTTGCCTATCAGATCTGTTTTTGATAGAAAAATGTCATTGATTTTGATTCCTCGCTCTTTTGTCCTTATTGCTTGCGCACGAGTCATTAATTTAGGAAAGTCGAGTTGAAACTCATGGTCTTTCCCTGGAGTGTAAGGGCAAATTGGATCACAGAGCTTACATTGATAGCATAAATCAACAACTTTCCATCTTTCAGATTCATCAAGATCTGATATCTTTCCTCTAAATTCAACTTCAATACTAGCCTCAGAGGCATGCTCACCTTCAGGAAGATCTAGATATTTTTCTTTTTTAACTTTTCTGTCTACTCTTCCTTCTATTTCAGCAACTATCCGTTTTTGATTTCCCGCTTCATCGATAGAATTAAATAGAGATGGGAAGGAAGGACATAAATTAAAACACAGCCTGCAACCGATACAGATATCGTATACACGATCCATTTCATTATTAAGAGAATTCTTATCCCAATATTTTGAATCTTTAATATCGTATATGGTATCTTTTAGATTTGAATGATCTAACATATTTTTATAATTGAAGAAGAGTATTAAAAGGTATTAGTTCCTGGGCATTTAGCCCAGGAACTAATGAAATGGATTATAGGCTTTCTAAAGTCTCCTGAAACTTACCAGCATGAGATTTTTCAGCTCTAGCGAGTGTTTCAAACCACTCAGCAACCTCATCAAAACCTTCCTCACGGGCAGTTGCGGCAAAACCTGGGTACATCTCTGTATACTCATATGTCTCACCTGCAACAGCTGCTTTTAAATTCTCAGAGGTCTCACCAATTGGTAAACCTGTTCCAGGGTCTCCGGCTCCGCCTTTCTCCATGAACTCCAGATGACCAAATGCATGACCTGTCTCACCATCTGCAGTATTCTTAAAAACACCAGCAGCTTCAGGATAACCTTCGATATCAGCCTGGCGTGCGAAATATAAATATCGACGATTAGCTTGAGATTCACCTGCAAAAGCAGCCTTAAGGTTTTCATGTGTTTTACTTCCTTCTAAGGACATTATGTACTCCTTTTATCTTTTTTTATGTCTATTGCATTTTCCAGTGATAGTAATGTCAATATCACTTAGTTCGAAATCAAATTTTGATTTTATAATTTTATTTAATTTTAAGTCAAAGATATCAATATCAATTATATCAAAACAAATGTTACATTTTAAATGGTGGTGGGGTTTGGTATTCCCATCATACTTTGTAGCAGTACCATCTTTTATCGTATTGATCAAACCATTTTCTGTGAGCTGGTTTAAATTACGATAAACTGTTCCAAGGCTAATATTAGGAATTATTTTTTTTACTTCACCATAAATCCAGTCAGCAGTAGGATGGCATTTTGTGGCACAAATCGTTTTATGAATAATATTTCTTTGGTAACTATATCTCATTTTTTAAATCTTAATTTAATAAATAATAATAATTCCTATTATTATTTATTAAACTTTATTTAATTGCTATTTATTCTATAACTTTAAATAAGATTTATAAACAAATTTAAAAGGAGACCAGAATGGCAAAATATCAATGTGAACACTGCGGTATGGGAGTTGAAGATTTGAAATGTGCTAAATGTGGAAAATCCCTTGTCCATGATCATATTACAAAAGACGATGGCACTCAGGTTGCAGTTGCAAAATGTCCAGATGGGTGTGGGAAAATTAAATCACCAATGTGCTGCGGTCATGATATGAACTGCGATCTCTGATTAAAAATATAATATTAATAAAAAACCCCATTTAAAAGTGGGGTTTTTTATTTTTTAATGACAATCTATTTTGGAATCCATAAAAATTTATCAAAAATCTAGTTCATTTCATGAAATTGAACATCATTTCCACAATGTAAAAGAACCGTTTATAGTAAAAAATATAATTAATCCTAAAGTCGATCTAAACTTCCTTGAAAAAAAATTTAAAAATGAAAATGTACTCTCTTTAAACCCAAATTCTGATAAAGAATTAATATCAATGTATAAATTGATTCAAAAAGTAACCGCAGGACAAAAATATAGACTTAGAGCAAACACAAAAATAGGTAATTATTTAATTCAATATATTGATACCACATTTATTCATAGATTAAAAAAGAATAAAAAACATCTATTCGATTTTTTTTTATCATTAGGAAAAACATCAAGACAACACACGCTCTTTTTAAGTACAAAAAACTGTACTTTTACGAAACATGCACATATCATATCAGGATTAATAATACATTTAGATGGAGAAAAAACATGGTATATCTCAAAAACAAGGGACAAATTTTCATCAATAAAATACAAGAATCTCCTTAATCCCAATCCTCTTTATGTTACTGTTAAAAATCCCAGCAATGAAATCAAATTCAATTTGAATCCTGGTGATTTATTATATATGCCTGCATATTGGTTCCATTACACAATTTCTCATGATACAAATATCAGTTATAGCCACTTTTTTACTGAATCAATTTGGTATTATTTTTCTAAAACATTTTTAATGTTTATTTATCAGGCAATAACAAATCCAATTCTAGCACTAGTTAAAGCAATCCGAAGAGAGCCTGAAGAACATATTTACGATCGAGAAAATATTATTAAGCGCTGTAATAGAATAAATAACTTATCATCTCGACAAGAGGCATTACAATTTTTTAAAGATAGTGATTATTCATAGAAAAACTATTTTAATTACTCTTACCCTCGTTAGGAGTTTAACAGCTGAAATCAATTGGCATGAGACTTATGGTGATTCAATTGGTGCTGACGATGGATGGTCTATAGAGGAAACGACTGATGGAGGTTTTATTCTTGCTGGAATGGCTCAGTACGAAGCTATATTAATAAAAATAGATAATGAGGGTAATAAAATTTGGAGCGAGATTTACCAAAAGGGTGTTGATGACTGTTTTAAAAGTGTTAAACAAACTTCAGATGGTGGATTCATTGCTGCTGGATATTTTTCTGACTCTATCTCATGGGACTATGTTGCCTGGATTATGAAAACTGATGCTTTTGGAACAATTGAATGGGATCAAAGTTACAGTACAAATAATCGAGGTAATCAGGCTGAAGATGTGATTGAAACCTCGGATGGAGGATTTGTAATAACTGGGAATAGAAATAATAATGGTGATAATGCAAAAGCTCTTTTACGAAAATATTCTAATGATGGGACTCTTCTTTGGTCTGAACAATATTCTAGTTCTAATTATAATGAAGGAATTTCATTGATAGAAACTTCTGATAATAATCTTGTATTTGTAGGTTTCTCTGGAACATCACATGGTGCATATAAACATTTTATGGTAAAAGCAGATGCGGATGGAAATGAAATTTGGGAAAAAAGATTTGGCAATAATACTCAACAATCTTTAAATGCAGTCTGTGAAGCTCCTGAAGGTGGTTATGTTGCAACAGGTTATTGTAACAATTATGATGACTTGTACATTGTAAAATATGATACTGAAGGCAATCAAGAATGGGAAAAAAGTTATGATGCCTCCGAGTCACATGACTGGGATACAGATCACGGTAATGATATTATCCCAGCTAACGGAGGTGGGTATTATATATTAGGTTCAACAAGTGTGTATCCTGGGAGTGCTGGTCAAGATGACTTCTGGCTTATAAAAACAAATAGTTCTGGAGACACACTATGGACAGAAATTATAGGGGGTGAATGGTGGGATATTGGTCAATCAATTACTGAATTTAATAATGGTGATTTAATTTTATTTGGATGGACTTATTCTTATACGACATATCCTGAAAATCAATACGATAATGATTTTTGGCTTGTTCATTATTCACCGTTAGAGATGTCAATCATAGATACAAAATTATTAAATCCTCAAGTTTTTCATTTATACAATGCTTATCCAAATCCATTTAATCCACAGACAACAATCCACTATACCCTAAAAAATAATGCATATATCAAAATAGAGATTTATGATGTTTTTGGGAAAAAGATTAAAACAATAGTTGATGGAATTCAGAAGAGTGGAGACTATAACCACAAATGGAATAGCAAAAATGATACAGGTAAAAAAATGAGTAATGGCATATATTTTTACACTATTAAATCTAAATTCCATCAAGAAACAAAAAAGTTAGTACTTATAAAATAAAAGACCGAATTGCATAATGATTATAATAAAATGATGAGGAATTTTTCTATCTTAATTTTGATTTCAATGGTTCTATCCCAGCCTAACATGGTTCGTTTTACAAAAGATGTATGGCCTGAGAATTCTTGTGGGGCACTTGGTGCAGTTAAACAAACACAGGATGGTGGTTATATTATTCCAGGATGTAAAAGTGATAGTGCCTTGTTAATAAAATTAGATATGTATGGCAATACAGAATGGGAAAACACCTACGATTTAATGGATTATTGGGGTAAAAAATCGGTAATCCAAACTAGTGATGGAGGATATATTTTTGCTGGATGGGTAGGAATAGTAAAAGTTGATTCTTTAGGACAGCAAGAATGGAAAAATCAACAACATCCAAACAGCATGGGTACATATCCCTATTATGAAGATATTATTGAACATAGTAATGGAAATTATTATGCTGTAGGTGGTCCTGGAAATGGAGGACAAGGATTAATAGTAAAATTCAGTCCTGAAGGTCAGGTTTTAAAACGTAAATGGCATGGAGGTAATTGTGATAATGACAGATTTAAATCTGTCATTGAATCAGCTGATGGTCGTCTCATTTTAGTAGGGGCAAAAGTGCACGGGAATTCTGGATACCCATGCTCATTTGAGTGGTATGATGATTTTTGGATTATGAAAGTAGGACTTAATGGAAGCAAAATCTGGGAAAAAACCTACGGAGGTGACTTTTATGAAGAAGCACATGATATTGTTAAAATTTTATCTGGGGGGTATGCAATTATAGGTGAAAAATGTCCTAGAACACCGAGCGATTGTTTAAATGCAACTCGTGTGATGTATCTTCAAATTGATGAAAATGGTAATCAAATTTCCAGTGAAATATTTAATAGAAATGGATTTTGTTCTGGACATTCTATTACTACAACTCATGATGGTGGTATTGCGTGGGTTGGAGAGCGAGGAAATTACAATACTTGGATGTATCAATGGGATTCCAATAATCAGCCTTTTGAAGTAACTGGTATATTTGGGCCAGGATATGGTATTGAAAAAACTTTAGATGGAGGTTTTGTAATTAGCACCGGTGGTAGTGTGATTAAAACTGATTCTGAGTTTAATTACGATGAAAATGTTAATGTTCATACAAATGAATATGTAAACCCTAAAAAATTTCAATTAAATCAAAATTTTCCCAATCCTTTTAATCCTATGACAACAATTAATTACACATTACTTGAAGCAATCAATGTTAACATCATTATTTACGATTTGCTGGGGAACAAAATAAATACATTAATCAATGAAATTAAACCTGCTGGTCGACATTCCATAATTTGGAATTCTAATGACAAAAATGGCCACCCTGCAAGTTCTGGGGTATATTTATACGTTCTAAAATCAGGTAATTTTGTACAAACAAAAAAAATGGTTCTGATAAGATAATATATTTAATTAAAATCTTTTCTACTTTACTTTTAGTAAATTAAAATAATATTAAAACCTAAAAGGTATAAAATGTCATCAAGCACTAACCCAACCTCAGCAGCATATAATCAAGCTGTAGAAAAATTAGGAATGAAACAAAATATCGCTAAAGCATTAGAGATTCCTGATAGAGAATTAACAGTTGAAGTCCCCTTTCGTAGAGATAATGGTGAAGTAGAAAGCGTCATTGGATACAGGGTTCAACATAATAATACTAGAGGCCCCTTTAAAGGTGGTATTAGATATCATGAGCATGTTGATATTCAAGAAGTTCGGTCTCTAGCGACTCTTATGACTTGGAAAACTTCTTTATTGGATATACCATATGGAGGTGGAAAAGGTGGAATTGGAATTGATCCATCAAAATATAGCAAAACTGAATTAGAGAGAATGTCTAGGAGGTTTTTTCGTGCTATAGATCCAATTATTGGGATAAATGTTGATATCCCTGCTCCTGATGTAAATACAAATGCACAAGTAATGAGTTGGTTTATGGATGAATATAGTCAAATACATGGTTATTCACCTGCAATAGTCACTGGTAAACCATTAGAATTAGGTGGATCTAAAGGAAGGGAAGCTGCAACTGGTAGAGGTACTGCAATTATTACCCGAGAAACAGCAGAAAAATGGGGAATTGAATTAAAAAATTCAAAAGTTGTAATCCAAGGTTTTGGTAATGTTGGTTCCTATGCCGCTAAATTTTTGCATGAATATGGATGTAAGATTATTGCAGTAAGTGATGTCACTGGTGGTTTATACGACCCTGATGGTCTTGATATTCCTACCCTATTTAATTATAATTACAAGAACAAGACTATAGATGGCTTTAAACAAGGCAAAAAAATAACAAATGAAGAGTTATTAGCATTGGGATGCGACTTTCTTATTCCCGCTGCTCTGGGAAGTGCAATTAATAATCAAAATGTAGATTCATTGAATTGTAAAATTATTATTGAGGCAGCAAATGGACCTGTTACTGGAAATGCCGCTAATAAACTCTGGGATAAAAAAATTGGAATTATTCCAGATATACTAACAAATGCAGGAGGAGTAACTGTATCCTATTTTGAATGGGTTCAAAACCTACAACAATTCAATTGGGATGAAGAGGATGTTAATGACAAACTTGAGAAGAAAATGGTTAAAGCTTTTGAAGAAGTATATGCACTTAAACAAAGTAAGCACGTTCCAATGAGAATTGCTTCTTTTATGGTGGCTATTGATAGAGTTCACAAAGCATATAATTTGAGAGAAGGATAAATTTTATAAACGATTTTTTTGAATAATAGCCCTTCCAACTACTCCAAATATTATCATCAATCCTCCAATTATTGATGTATGGCTCATATATTCTCCTAAAAATAAAAAAGCCAGTATTGGATTAAATATTGGTTCAATAACTGGGAAAATAATTGCATCTAATGCAGTAACATATTTTATTGCAGCACTGAATAATATATATGCTATCCCGAGTTGAACAATACCAAGGAATAAAATTATGAGCCAGGGTTTGGCTTGAAAAGTTATTCCCTGGTTATAAAAAGGACTACACAAAAATAATGTAATTAAATTGCCTAGAAAAACTGAATCGATAGGTCTACCATCTTTTTGTTTGCGCATAAATAATGCTAAACCTGCAAAACCAAATCCTGAAAATAATGCAATTATATTTCCCCATAACTGATTTAAAGAAAGATCATCAATAAAAAAACAACCTAAACCAATAAGAATAATAATAATAGCTATCCAATCTATTTTTGTAGATTTTTCTCCTAAAAATGAAAAACTAAAAAATGCTACATAAATAGGTGCCGCATATTGAATTAAAATAACATTCCCTGCTGTAGTCATTTTATTGGCTGAAACAAAACAAATTACCATTAATGAATAACAAAATGCTCCAGACCAAGTATTTTTACCAAATTTTATATTTTTTGGTCTACTATAAAGATAAATAACAATTGCTGTAAATCCACTTCTCAAACCTGCAATTGCTAATGGTGCCCAGGGTATTAATTTGATCAAAAATCCCCCCGTACTCCATAATATACCAGTAAGAATAATTAGCCCTATGGCTTTCTTTCGTTTCAAACTAGGTCCTTGAGAAAAGGTTTTAATATATAGCTTAAAAATGCAAGAATTAATATGCTAACTATAATTGCTATAGCAGATGAGTTAGAATAGCCCATCAGAGTCATTCCTAAAGAAGTTCCAGCAGCTGGAGGATGTTCAAAATCCAATACAACCATAAATAAAACGGTAATACCAATAGATAATGCAAACCAGAGAGCTTTAAAAAATAGTAGATCCATAAAAGGAAATACTGCAAAGCAAGATCCAATAAAAAAGCCTAAAAAATGTCCACCAATAATACGTTTTCCATTGGCTGAAACATTATTTGGCATTGCAAATACAATGAAAGCTGTTGCTCCAATACTAGCAATTATAACAGGATTATTTGATAATAAAATAGTGATAACAAAAACTGCAATCGCCGCAAAAGAACTTTGGAGTAAATACTCTTTCCAATATTTAGGAAATTTTAGATCTATTCTCAAAGATAAAAATCAATCCCTGTTAGAATAAAAAGCCCCCTGAAAATTCAGAGGGCTTTTATCAAAAAATTTAAAGTGCGTAATCAGAAACCTTTTATTGTAGCTGATTTTTTATACAATTGCCATACCACATGCCATCCAAGTGCAACCATAATTAAAAGTACCAACCAATTAGTAGAATCTGTAATACCATAATTTCCTCCAGCAAAGGTTGTAGTATGTTGATTAATCATTGTCCAAATCAAAGGTACACTCATATAGGTATTATGTTTAGATCTTAAACCTGCTAATGCCATAAGTTCACCCTCTGGAGTATCTCCATTTTTGATAGCAGTAATAATCTTCTGTTGAGCAGGCCAAATTCTGAACCAAACATTAAATGCCATATTCGTTCCAAATAGAGCACCTAAATGAATATTAAATGCACGATAACTAAAACCGCCATAAAATTTCATAAGATATATAATTCCAGCAATTAGTAGGAATGTGACACCTGTCATTATGCGTACATCTTTTATTAATCCACTATTATAAAGATAATCATAAGCAAATACAGCTAAAAATGTGACTAGAAGCATAATATGAGCAAAAGATGTTACTTCCGTACCATTATCAAACATGTTATTACCAACAGATGTACCCATAGATAATGCACCATCCCAAAATATTACATAAAGTAATACGACACCAGTGATCCAAGTATATGCAGCACCCCAACGGAACCAGTATAAAGTTCTTGGCATTAGCTCTGGAACAACTTTTTGTTTTGTATCTGAATCCATTGTACCAGCGACATGACCGTTGATCCAATTAAAAAAATACAGCAAGCCTATCCATACGATACCTGCTATGATATGTAGCCATTTAAAAACAGGATGAATAAATTCCATGATTATCTTACCTCTCTCTTACGGTTTTAGTTAAACTAAGTACGAAAATTTATGATTTTTCATTATTACTGCAAATACATCTAAACATCTGGATATGGAAAAATATTTTCTAATGATGAAACTTTTCCATATTGGTCTCTATAAACAACGTGACTCCTATTAAACTTTGTATAAGAATCAATCCCTCCAGCTGCTGCAAGAGTCTGCAATCCATTGCGTAATGTAATAACATAATTTAACACACGCCATTTTTTTTCATCTACCACTAATGCTTTCTGGTGATCAGGGTCTGTGGTAGCCACCCCAACTGGACACTTGTTTGTATGACATTTCTGTGCACCAATACAACCAACAGATATCATCATACCACGAGCAATATTAACTAAGTCGGCACCTGATGCTAATGCAATTGCAATCTTATCTGGACTAAATAGCTTACCACTTGCAAATAATTTCACCTTTCTCCTTACTCCAAACTTTCTTAAAGCATTATCACAATATATTAAACCTGATTTTATAGGGATACCCATGGTGTCTGCCATTTCCTGGTAGGTAGCACCAGAACCTCCTTCACTACCATCAACAGTAATGTAATCAGGTCCACGGCCAGTCTCTGACATTAACCGTGCAAGCTTGTCAGCACTATCTGCACCACCCATAACGATTTTAATCCCAATTGGTTTACCACCTAAATCTCTCATTTTATCTATAAAATCAAATAAACTTGGAAGATCATGAAACTGATTATGACGATTAGGTGAATCAACTGTTTTCCAAGGCTGCACTCCACGTATAGCAGCTATCTCTTCATTAATTTTGCTTCCTTCAACATGCCCACCTCTAATTTTTGCCCCTTGAGCTAATTTAATTTCAAAAGATCGAAGTTGTGGGTTTTCAGCTTTTTCTTTGAATTTTTCCCAACTAAATGTCCCATTTTCATTTCTAACACCAAAAATACCAGACCCAATCTGCATAATAACATCACCTCCACCAATAGTATGATAAGGGGCAAGTCCTCCTTCTCCTGTATGTACCCAGGAACCGGTTGCCATTCCAAGACCATAGCTTATGGAACTAATAGCATTCTCTCCTAATGCACCATAACTCATTGCACTCATTCCAACCGGGCCTCTAATCTTCCAAGGAGTTTTACATTGGGATCCAATAACAATTGCATCTTCTTCTGGCAACGTCCATGGGGAAACTTCAACATCTTCAAGATGCTCTTTCCTTGAAAACAAACCTTCAGTACCAACATACCTTCTGGTTCTAATTTTAGGCCCTAATTCAATTTTCATTTCTTCTTTTTGTTTAGGAAACATAGAATTTTTTAAATACAAACCCGGTTTATCAAAATCTCTCTTTGATCCAAAAGCAATTACAGTTTTTAAATATTTACCTTGTACAACTATATTTGAAAAATCATTTCTACTAAATGGTCTACCTTCATCATCAGCATCAAATAGATATTGCCTGAACTCAGGACCTAGCATCTCTAGGAAATACCGAACACGACCAAGTAATGGAAAATTTCTAAGAACAGAATGCTGACTCTGCCTTCTATCATGAATATACCAAAACAAAAAAAGTATTGGTGGTACTGATATCATTATTAGAATAAGACTGGTTAAAATAATTAAGCCAATATCTTGTAACATATAGTACTCCTAGTTATATATCACTTAACAATTAAAACTGGGCATTCACAGATTTCCATAACACTCAGAGGTTTACTACCCATAAAAAATTTTGTTATGGGTGACTGTGTAGATGCGCCCATAATAATAATATGATTATCACCTGCTGTATTAACAATTGTTTTTACAAGTTCACCTGTTTTAAAAACTGTTTCAGCTTTCACACCGCTTCTCCTCATCATTTTTGATGCACGAGCAGAGGCATTTTTATAACCTTCCCCAAAATGTTGATCTTTACTGATCGTTACCAAATCAACATCTATATTAAATGCTTGTGCGACGCGTACGCCATATTTAACTGCTTTGGCAGTTCCGGGTGAATCATCTACAGCCAAGAGTATCCTATAATTCTGATCTGGATTGAAATTATTCACAATGAAAATAGAACTATCAATATACTGAATTAAATCATGAGCCATGCTACGCTTGCCACTACCTCCAATTATAGTAACATCATAATCATATGAATACACTTCATCTCTTAATTCTTCTATAATATCCCCATTTCTCAAAATTAAACTTAAATTTTTTACGACTGATCCTTTCAAGAAAACTTCAGCTCGTCTTGATCCATTTTCAAACAATAAATTTTTTGGGAAACCAGATTCAATGGTTTGGAGCTCAATAAACTTGTTTTTTGCAAGATAATCATATGCCCATTCTAATACATCAACACCTGGTCGATCTATATCCCAAGACTTCATAAGTTCATTTGCAAGATCTATATCTTTGGTACTTAATTCCCTGATTTTTTGTCCTACATCAACTATAGTGGTAGATGCTTTTAAAGAACGTGCAATATTCATGCCTACATCTAATGTAGGTCCTGAATAATCTTTACTGCTTATTGCAATTAATATTTTCATAATAAAGCCGGCCAATAAAATTTTGAAACTAAAAAAAGCAATATAATAGAACACAAAAATAATTTCCAACCTGCTTTTAAATAATCTCTGGAAGTAATAAGACCTGTGGAATGTATAATCATACAGGTAGGTGAAGCTACAATTGTTAAGTATGCAAATGCAGACGCAATAGATGTCATTACACCAGTTATAATCGGATTTCCACCCATATCTAAAACTATTGGTCCAAGAACTGCTACAGTTGCCGCATTACTTAATAAATTTGTTAGTATTGAGGTCAAAATTACTGATACAAACCATCGGACAATAGCTACATCTTGGAAAATTATCTCTAAGTATTTGAGTGTAAATTCTGCAACCCAAAGAGCAGCGCCAGTTTCTTTCATTTGTATACCCAATGATATAGCAGCACCAAATAATAATATTACTCCCCAATTAGTATTTTTATTTATCTCTTGCCATTCAATTAATCCAAAAGATAAATAGAGGAAAACACCACTCAACGCTACAATACCTAATCCAATTACTGGGCTTAAAAATACCCAGCCTATAAATACAACAATAAATATAGAAATCGCTAGTAATTGATTTACTGTCAACTCTCCTGTTTTAGCAACTTGCACTTTTAGTTTTCTTACAGCAGAATCCATTATTTTCTGAGATGGTGTAAAAGTAAACCATAAAATAGAAGCTGCGATTGGGATTTCTAATAAAAGCATTGGATAAGAAAATTTCATCCAGTCCAAATATGATATGTTTGCTATATCAAATTCCGATAGATAACCAATCATAATTACATTTCTACCACCACCTGATGGTGTACCTATGGATCCTATCGCGCATCCATAAGCAATAGAAAATAATAAGAGTGTAGATAGGTTTGTTGATTGATCAGTATCTAGACCAGAATTACGAATTAATGCTAATGCTACAGGTAGCATCATAGCAGCAACAGTATGTTCACCTATAAAAGAAGATAAAATTGCTGATATACCTAATATGCCCAATACTATGCGCCAAGTTTTATTACCCGTAATATTGATAACACCAATGGCTAATCTCTTATCTAATCCTTGATAAACAATTGCTACTGCCAACATTAGCGAGCCCATTATAAAAAAGACTGCATCACTCATAAATGAAGATGCTACTCCATCAGCTGTATCTACACCCAAGATTACTTGCATAATTAGAATTAAAATAGCAACAGCAGGTAGAGGTATAGATTCACTAATAATTAAAATTAATGCAACAATGACGATAATTAAAGTTCTGTGACCAGGTGATGATAAACCATCAGGAGATGGTATATAAAAAAAAGATATACTTATGAAAAAAGAAAGGATTAACCACTTTTTTCTCGTAATCCAAAAAAGTACATTTGTAAGTGAACGTTCCGAAAATCCTAACATTAAGGAATGTAATTTATGTTTTAAATCTTATGCGTGTGTACACTCACTTGGTACCTTTTTACCATCTTCAAGTATTGCCCATTTCCAGATTGGTACTCGTTTCTTAAGCTCTTTAATAAAAAAAGTCATCGCTTCCAAACCTTCTTTTCGATGCTTTGACCATATCGCCACATGTAAGCTTGCTTCTCCAACTTTAACTTTACCTATACGATGCTTACAGAATAAATCATGGATTAAATATTTACTAATAGTTTCTTCAGCAATATTTTGTAATTCCATCTTAGCCATTCCTTCATATTGTTCATATTGTAAGGTTGTAATTTTCTTACCATGCTCTGTAGCGCGAACTCTTCCATTAAAAATTAATTCAGCACCCTTTTCTTTGTGATTATCTTCAGAAGGAAATGATTTAATTGGAGTATTTATAATTTCAATTAATATCATCTACCCACCTTGCACTGGAGGGATAAAGGCAACTTCATCTCCATCATTCAATTCAATTTCATTTGAAATATATGTTTGATTGATTGCAACTCTTAAGGTTACATCATTTAATTTACCTGAAGCTTTTTCACGAACAATTTTTTCTAAATCATCAG
>CAZPHE010000031.1:0-24351 GCA_964586315.1 uncultured bacterium
ACTGTTGAACTAAAGGGTTGGGTATATAATACTCGAAGTATAGGCAAAATATGGTTTATAATATTTCGTGATGGTACTGGATTACTCCAAGGAGTCGTTGTCAAGGGAGAAGCTAATGATAAATCCTTTGCTATGGAGCAACAATTAAATCAGGAAGATTCAGTTATCATTAATGGTACGGTTAGAAAAGAAAAACGGTCTATTGGTGGATATGAGCTAGGTATTAAAGACATTAAATTAATAAGTCATGTAAAAGAGGAATTTCCTATATCTCCTAAAGAGCATGGTGCGGATTTTCTAATGTCTAATAGACATCTTTGGCTTAGATCAAAAAGACAAAATGCTATAATGAAAATCCGACATCAAATAGTAAAAGCGATACGCGATTTTTTTGATAGTAATGGATTTACATTAATTGATTCTCCAATATTTACTGGCAATGCTGTAGAAGGGACTACTACACTTTTTGAAGTAGACTATTTTGAAAGGTCTGCTTATCTAACTCAAAGTGGACAATTATACCAAGAAGCTGGTGCAATGGCCTTTGGTAAAACCTATTGTTTCGGACCTGCATTTAGAGCAGAAAAATCAAAAACTCGTCGCCATCTAACTGAATTTTGGATGGTAGAACCTGAAATGGCTTATGTAGATATTAATGAAAATATGACTTGGGCAGAAAATCTTGTTGGATTCATTATTCAACATGTTTTAGTTCATTGCATTAAAGAACTTGAAATATTAGAAAGAAATATTGAAAAATTAGAATTTCTAAAACCTCCTTTTCCTAGAATTACTTATAAAGAAGCTGTAGAAATTATTAATAAAAATGGGGGTAATTTTGAATATGGAAATGATTTTGGTTCACCCGATGAAAAGTTATTATCAGATTCCTTTACTAAACCAATAATGATTCATAGCTGGCCTGCGGATATTAAACCATTTTATATGAAACGCGATGAATCTAATAATAAGTTAGCTTTGAGTGTGGATATGATTGCTACTGAAAGCTATGGAGAAATTATAGGTGGTGGTCAAAGAGAGGATGATTTAGAAATTTTAATTGATAGAATTCGCCATTATGACCTCCCATTAGAACCATTCAGATGGTATTTAGATCTTAGGAAATATGGATCAGTTCCACATTCTGGATTTGGTCTTGGATTAGAAAGAACTGTGGCATGGATTTGCGGTACAAAACATATTCGTGAAACAATTCCTTTTCCAAGAACTATAACAAGGCTAGAGCCATAATGAATTAAAAAAAAGTTTTAATGATTATTAAATCAAATTCTATCCATGAGGATGTAATAGATAAATTCAAAAAGGGATTAAAATAATGTTTAGAGTACATATATTGATTTCAGGTGATGTGCAAGGAGTATGGTTTCGAATTAGCACACAAGATAAGGCAAAGGAATTAGACTTAAATGGCTGGGTAAAAAATCTTTTTAATAATGCCGTTGAAATTATTGCAGAAGGTGAGATGGATAATCTTTCAAAATTAATTGGCTGGGTACAAGATGGACCTCCTAATGCAACTGTAGAAAAAGTGAGTATTGAATGGAGCCCTGCAAAAAATGAATTTTCTTCTTTTGACATCTATAAATGAAATTTGCACTTTGTCAAATAAATCCCATTGTAGGCAATTTTAGCTATAACCAAAATAAGATATTAAATAACTACAGAAGATGTATTGAACTAAAGGCCGATATTATTGTATATCCAGAGTTAGTTATTTGTGGATACCCTCCTCAAGATCTTTTATGGGAAGAAGGATTTATCCAAAATAATTTAGATTCTTTATCTTATTTAGCTTGCCATTCTAAAATACCTATGATTTTAGGATATATTCGTAACGATGGTAAAAACCTTTATAATTCTGCTGCTATTTGTTATAATGGTAAAGTGCAAGCATCTTGCGATAAGGTTTTGTTACCTACTTATGATGTATTTGATGAGGCTAGATATTTTACTAAAGGTCATAGTCCAAATGTAATTTCAATTCCAATCGATGGAAATATATTAAAGATTGGAATTCAAATTTGTGAAGATTTATGGGATCATGAATATGAATGTAAAGTAACAAAAACACAGATGGAAATGGGTGCAAATCTAATTCTTAATATCTCAGCATCTCCTTACCATATAAATAGATTTTTTAATAGAAAAGAAGTGATTTTAGAAAAAGTGAGAGAAACAGGATTGCCCTTTATTTATTGCAATATGGTAGGTGCCCAAGACGAATTAATATTTGATGGTCAATCTATGGCTTATTCTAAAAATGAAAATCTTATTGGATATGGAAAAGCATTTCAAGAAGAAATTGTAATGGTGGATTTTAATTCAAAATCAAATATTAAAATAAATATTCAACCTAAGGAAGAAAAATTGTATCGCGCGCTCTGCTTGGGTGTCAAAGATTATTTTAAAAAAACTCACCATAGTGAAGCAGTATTAGGACTATCAGGCGGTATTGATAGTGCCTTGGTAGCTTCGATAGCTACTGATGCATTGGGAAGAGAAAAAGTCCATGGTATTTCACTTCCTTCTAAATATTCTAGCGACCATAGTCTTTCTGATGCAAAACAATTGGCAGAAAATTTAGGAATTGACTATCAGCGTATACCAATTCAAACATCAGTAGATGAATTAGAATCGGGCTTATATCCACATTTTCGCAGCACTGATCCTAATGTGGCTGGAGAAAATATACAAGCACGTGTAAGAGGAAACTTATTAATGACAATTGCTAATAATTTTGGATGGTTGGTTTTATCTACTGGTAATAAAACAGAATTAGCATTAGGATATTGTACACTTTATGGTGATATGAGTGGAGGATTGGCAGTAATATCTGATTTAAGTAAGTCTGATGTCTATGCACTTGCGGGTTGGCTCAATAGTATCTATGAAAATCGTATTCCTGAAAATATAATTCAAAAGGCACCCTCAGCAGAATTAGCTTATAATCAAGTTGATCCATTTGACTATGATTTAGTCAGCCCTTTGGTGGATGCAATTATAGAAAAAAGAAATTCTCCAGATCAATTGATAGAATCTGGTAATGATGAAGCTTTAGTAAATTCAATCTATAATAGAATTATGATGAATGAATATAAGCGTCGGCAAGCAGCACCTGGTCTTAGAGTGACATCAAAAGCATTTGGTGTTGGAAGAAGGTTTCCTATAGTAAATCATTTCAAGGTAAAATAAAATTATGAAAAGTATAGTTTTAGTTTTTCTGTTTACATTTGTTATAGCGGAAAACCAGATCACGCCATCAGAATTTTGGAATAGCTATAATCAAGATGAAAAAATTGCATTTATTAATGGTGTGTATGGTACAATAGAAAAATTAAAAGCCCATCATAAGTCAGAAGTTCGCAAACAGTTTATCCATGATGATAATTGGACTCAACCGTATTATATTGAACGATATTATGAGATTGCAGATGAATATCGGTCTGATGAAGTTGGATACAATTTAACTATAGTTGCCCTGCATATGGATGCCTTTTATACTAATTCTGATAATTTTAATATACCAGTGCTTGAAGCTTTAAGAATAGTCTCTTTAATTCAGGATGGTGATAAAAAAACTGCAAACATTCGCTTACTTAAATCGCAGCAAAAGTACAGAAAATAACCAAAAAATTTTTGATTTTGATTAAAATATGAAAATAATAATCAATAAATTAAATTAGTTAACGCTACACTCGCTTAATTTGTTCAATTAAATTGTTTGAACTTGTTAAGTATTGAACTTTCCTTGGTTTTATAATAAAGAAGAAATATGCTATAATATTGAAGGGTATAGTGTTGTATCAACTCAATATGAAATAGTCAATATAAAAAAAGCTGATTTTGTTACATTCCCCAAAGTTTTATCATGCCAATGGGAAGTAACCTGTAAAAAAACATTATTTGTTTAGATAATTTCAATTTCTAGATAATTATAATCTATACAGCTCGCTAGTTTCTTTATATGAAAATAGATAAAATACGTAATTTTTGTATTATTGCACATATTGACCACGGTAAATCCACTTTGGCGGACCGATTACTTGAAGAAACTAAAACGCTATCAAATAAAACCATGCAAGCGCAGGTATTAGATAGTATGGATTTAGAAAGAGAAAGAGGCATTACAATTAAAAGCCACCCTATTAGAATGATATATGCACATACAGATGGTAAAAATTATACTTTAAATTTAATTGATACACCTGGGCACGTCGATTTTTCTTATGAAGTATCACGATCTTTGGCTGCATGTGAGGGTGCTTTATTACTTGTTGATGCTGCCCAAGGTGTAGAAGCACAAACTGTTTCCAATACATATTTAGCTATTGAAAGTAACTTAAATATTATACCTATTGTTAACAAAGTTGACTTGCCATCAGCAATGGTAGAGGATGTTAAAATCCAGATTATGGAACTGATTGGTTGTGAGGAAAACGAGATTATCGAAGCTAGTGCAAAAAATGGTATTGGTATTGGAAAGATATTTACTGCGATTATTGAACGAATTGATCCACCTCAAGATAAAATGGGAAATAAAAGCCGAGCATTAATTTTTGATTCTATGTATGATAACTACAAAGGTGCAATTCCTTATATACGTGTATTTGATGGTAAAATTAAACCAGGAATGACTGCAAAATTTTTTGCACATGAAAAAGAATACGAGATAACGGAAACTGGACATTTTGTACTTGAGAAGGTAAAAACAAAAGAATTGAAATCTGGAGATGTAGGATATATTGTAGCTAGCATTAGGGATATGAAGCATATTGAACCTGGAGATACAATTACAATCAAAGAGAATCAGGCAGATAAACCGTTGTCTGGATATAAAAAAATCAAACCTATGGTTTTTTCTGGTTTATATCCTGTAGATGCAGATGATTATGATCAATTGCGCCAAGCATTAGACAAATTAAAATTAAATGATGCATCTCTTGAATTTACTCCAGAGACTAGCGAAGCACTTGGTTTTGGCTTCCGATCTGGATTTCTTGGGCTGTTGCATATGGAAATTATTCAGGAAAGATTAGAAAGAGAATTTGGTCTTGATCTTGTTACTACAACTCCGAATGTTATATATCAAATACATAATAAGAATGGTGAAATTAAAGATGTAGACACTCCATCAAAAATGGCTTCATCAGGAGAGATCGATTATATTTTGGAACCTATTGTATCTGCAGAAATTCTCACACCTAAAAAATATATTGGCCATATCATGAAATTATGTCAAAAAAAGCGTGGTATTTATAAAACCACTAATTACCTATCTCCGGAAAAGGTACAGTTGCACTATGATCTCCCTTTAGGAGAAATAATTTTCGATTTTTATGATACATTGAAATCTATATCGAGTGGATACGCATCATTTGATTATGATTTCAAAGAATTTAAAAAGGCAAAACTTCAAAAACTTGATATTTTGATTCATGGAGAAATAGTAGATGCATTATCTCTAATTTGTCATTCTGATGACTCATATCATAGAGGGGTAGCATTATGTAGCAAACTAAAAGAATTGATTCCAAGGCAAATGTTTGAAGTTGCAATACAAGCCTCACTCAATAACAGAATTATTGCGAGGACGACAGTTCGAGCATTAAAAAAAAATGTAACCGCAAAATGTTATGGCGGTGATATTACACGAAAACGTAAACTTTGGGAAAAACAGAAGAAAGGTAAGAAACGGATGAAAATGATTGGGAAAGTGGAAGTCCCTCAGGAAGCTCTTTTAGCTATATTGCAGGTAGAAAACAATTGATTTGGAGTAAACTATATTGAAACTATATTGGCGCTATACTTGCTCACCTCTATATAGTTTCCTATTTACAATACCATTATTTTTTATTTATGAAATAGGAATATTTATTACATCATCAGATGATTTGCTTATTATGCGTAATGGTGCAGATGCATTAATGCGGCAAATATTATCCACATTTGGTGTACATGGGTTTTATTGGATAGGAGCTTTATTTTTTTTTGGTTTTGCAATTATTTATTTTTTCCAAAGGCATTATTGGCATGAAATAGAGGTGCGTGGTAACTATCTTATAATTATGATGATGGAAAGTTTTTTATGGTCTATTATTTTATACTATTTAATGGTAAATATTCATTTGGTGTTGATGAACCCGAGAGGTAATCTGTTAATACAGCAAGTTATTCTTGCAGTTGGTGCAGGTATTTATGAAGAAATGTTATTTCGTGTGATATTAATTTTTGTAATAACTTCAATTCTAGGTTTTATTTTCCAATGGAAGGATATTGCGAAAAGATGGCTATCTATGATCATAGCAGCAGGAATATTTTCTTCATTCCATTTTATAGGAGATTATGGTGACTATTTTTCTTTTAATATTTTTATGATAAGATTTATTGCTGGCATTATATTAGGTGCATTGTATTTTTTTCGTGGGTTTGGTATTACAGCATGGACACATGCAATCTATGATTTAATAATTGTTACAAGGATAACAATTCAATAATACTATTATCAATCAATAACCATTTAAATGGATTATTATTATTATTGATTTATTTAAAAATTATATTAATTTTTTTTAGATAGTAATTGGAACCGTTAAGTTCTTTTAGTGTTACAGTAATAATAAAGTTAAATCCTATGAATTTCATATTCTTATACTATATCAATTTTAAAGGAGAAAAAAATTGTACCCAGTAATATTTGATTTTGGCCTCATTGATATATTTGGATTCCAATTTAATTTAGTGATTTATTCTTTTGGATTAATGTTAGTAATTGCTTTTTATACTTGTTATGTATTATTAGACCGTGATTTAAAACTATTAGGTTATGATGAGAAATTAGCATCCGATATAATTTTCTGGTCAGCCTTTGGAGGAATAATTGGTGCAAAAACTTATTATTTATTGGAAAACTTAGATCATGTTATTGCATCAAATGATCCAATTGCTATGATTTTTAGTGGTGCAGGTCTTGTTTTCCTTGGAGGTTTAGCTGGCTCTATATTTGCTGTAACAATTGTATTAAAAAAATATAATGTGCAATGGTTGAAATTTGCAAATTTAATTGCACCCTTAATTTTTCTTGGATATGCTATAGGAAGAATTGGTTGTTTTCTTGTAGGAGATGATTATGGTATTCCATCAAATTTACCTTGGGCAATATCTTTTGAAAATGGTATTCCACCAACCACAATAAATGCATTTATTATCCAATATCCATGGATTGATATTTCAAAATTTGAAGGTGATATTCTAAGAGTACATCCCACACAATTATATGAGACAATTATTTGTTTTTTTTTATTTTTAATTCTTTGGAAGTATCGACATAATCGATCAGTTGAAGGAAAATTATTTTATCTCTATTTAATATTTGGAGGTGTTGAAAGATTTTTTATTGAATTTTTGCGTACAAATGAGAAATATTTTATGGATATATTTTCTGGTGCACAGATTATTTCAATATTTATGATTTTTATTGGCATTTATTTTTTATTTATTTCAACAATTGAGGAAAAAACTGATTCCCAATAAGATTTTATCAACTTTATTTTTCTTATTGTCGGTAGGCATTGGTCAACCGAGATTTGATATTGCAGAATATCGACCTTTCCCAGAAAATTTATCTATTCTAAATTTAGAGCCAACACAATTAAGTTGGTCCATTGGAAATAAGTTTCTTTTATTAGATCAAAATAATGCTGAACTATTTGAATTAGGACCTTTCAGTGATTTCTATTTTTCTGGAGGGATGGGTAGAAGGAATTCCAAATATGGTGAACTTGTTTGGATGGGTGTATCTCCAATGGGTATTCAAATAGTTGACCGATTAGAAAATGAAATTATTCATCTTGATTTTAGGTTAAATCCTATTCAGACAATTTCATTAAATCAACGTATTTTTCCTGAAATAGTCGCTTTAGATCCCTGGGGTAGATTATTTATTTATTCTCGTACGTATAATGGTATCTTTATTTTCGAAAGATCAAATATAGATAAAATGCCATTTATTGATTTTTCTAAAGAATATTTATCCAACTATTGTATTTTGGATATGACTATTAATGAAGATGGTGAATTAGGTATTTTAAGCTGTGATGGTATTTTACATATGTATAGTCAGAATGGAAAAAAACAACTGTCGATTCCACTTGTGCTTAGCGAGCCAGAATTTTTAGTTTCATTAAGAGATGATTGGTTAGTATTCAATAAATCTGGGGAATGTAGATCTATTAATTTTCTAAATTTGATGTCTATCCCTGGGTCAAGTGTCCCCATCCAAGATGTTGCATCAATGAATAAATCTGTAGCAATACTATCCAAGGACCATATATTGATATTAAATGTCAAATACGATTAGGCTATTTTCCACATTAATTATATTTTTTTACTTTAAATCGTATTCTCAGATTTCTAGTACGATTGATACTATAGATTATAATAAAATAAAATATATTCAATTAAATAAAAAATTTATTATTGGATCATCTCTAAATATTAAAGGAGATGGTAAGAAAATAATACCTAAAAAAATATATCCAATTGAAGGTAAAATTGTTTTATCAGATTCTATAAATGTCAAAAATTTAATAATAACATATGATTTTTTACCCAATGGTTTACCAGTTATTGTAGGTCCTCCATGGAAAACTTTACCAAAAATTTATTCTACTAAAAATAATAATAAAGGAATTCCAAATATCATTCAAAGTAATAATAAAACTTTAAATATTGAACCAACAGGTAGTTTTTTCAGACAAATATCAATCTCTCCTATGGGCGGATCAGATTTTACTGGCGGTATGCAAATGCAGATTAATGGGAAATTATCAAATTCAATAATGGTAAATGGAGTATTAACTGATCAAGATTTACCATTTCAACCTGATGGTACAACACGAGAATTAGATGATTTAGATAAAGTTTATTTACAAGTAGTACATCCTAAATTCACGTTTGACGCAGGTGATATCATTTATAAATATATTGATCAATATAATAATATAAATAGAAAACTAGAAGGTATAAATAATACCTTTAACTATGGTGCATTTTCAGGGTCATCAGTTTATGCGACTTCAAAAGGTCAATATCAAACTTTTGAAATGAAAGGACGCGATGGGGATCAAGGTCCTTATAAGTTAATAGGTAAGGATGGTATGCGTGATATTTTTGTTTTATCAGGCACTGAAAAAGTTTGGGTTAACGGGAATAGATTGATGCGTGGAGATAATTATGATTATACAATTGATTATTCTAGAGGGGAAATCAACTTTACTCCAAGAATATTGATTGATTTTGATACAGATTTACTTTTTGAATATCAATATTCTGATTTTGAATATCAAAAGGAATTTATTGGAGGAAATATAAGAAATAAAATTGGTTCATTTGGATCAATTACCATGGGACTGTTTAATGAAAGTGATAAGTATAAAGAAGATGAATTTGATATCAAAATTTTAGATTCATTGAAAAATATTTCTAATGGATCCATAAAACTTAGTACTGCGATTCTAGATACAGTTGGGGAATATATACTTGAGGGTGAAGTATTTATTTATAATACATTAGAATATGGTCAAGATGTAACTCGATATAATGTGACATTTCAGTTTGATCCAGAGGGTGCCTATCAGAGAAAAATTTCTGATTTAGGGCGAATTTATTATAAATATATTCCTGAATCAGAGAGGAATAGCCTTTTTGATTTATATAGCCCATTTAGAATAGTGAATACTCCAAAATCTCGACAATTATTATTTTTAGGTGGTGAGTATAAACTAAATGAAAATATTTCTATCAATGGAAAATTATTAGGGACAAAAAATCAATTAAATATTTTAAATGATATGAGTTCACTTGATGGAGCATCATATATAGTTGATACTAGAATAGATAGTTTAGATTTTAAGTTATTGAAAATTAATTTATCATTTAAAGATTGGAAGCGGAATAGAAATTATTTTCCATTTGGAAGGGAGAATGATATTCTCAACACTAGATTATGGAACTTAGATTCAACAATTATTAATGATTCTAGGGAAACTATTTTTCAAACAGATTTAATTATTAATCATTTTGGACAATCAAATATCGAACTAGCTAAATTGATAATTGGAAATCAGTTTACCCGAACAAGACTAAAGTATTTACAAAAATTTTCTAGACATAATTTTAAAAATTCATTTTTTCAATATACATCTGTAAAAAATGGTCAATCAATTTTTAATAGATCAAATGTCAAATTAGAATATAATGCCCAAAAATATTCTCCATTTATTTCTTATTTAAATGAAGAAAATTCTTTTTTAAATAGATTCAATAAAGCGGGTATCGGGATAAATATTGATAGAAGAAAAGTCAAATTAAAGACAGGAATTGATTATCGAAATGATCAATCTTATTCTCATGAAAATTTTTGGATAAATGATATTAATGATGTTGTTGGTTATACTAGTTATATCATAAATAATGGGAATGGATGGAAGCAAAATATTATATATAAAAAACGTATTAAAAGTGTTTTAGAAAAACAATTGTTTAATTACTCTTTATTGGATTTTGGCATTGTTTATAAAAATATGGGTAAGCCAATGTTTTTAGATATAAGAGCAAAAAAGGAAGAATCATTTTCTGAAAAGCGTGCCATTGTCTATGATTCTGTGGGTTCCGGTTTAGGTCAGTATCGTTATGATTCGGTATTTAATACTTACGTCTTTGACCCCAATGGATCATATGTATCTTATACTATTTTGACTGGAGAAAGAGAATCAAACACTATTTTGCAAGGTTCACAAAAATTCAGTATAGATTTTTCAAAAATTTTCAAATCCTCAAATTTAATAATTCGAGGAAATTCAAGGCAGGAATACCGTGGAAAAGGATCAATCTTTTCAACTTTAATGGGAATTGATATTTATAATAATCAATCATCAGAAATAAATCTATTTTCAAGACTAGAAGCGATGTTTTATAATTCTAGGCATTTTTTTTTATGGATTGAAAACCAACAATTATTAGATGGGTACGACCCAAGAGGAAATGATTTGAGAATACATAAGCAAGTTGGCATAAATATTGATCAAGGAATATCTAATTATTTAACAGTGCAAAATAGAATTACAATCAATAAAAGATATATTACTTCTACTGTATCTATATTAAGAAATCGTAATATGGTAGGATTCTGGAATGATTTTAAATTTAAAGTAAAACCTAACAATTTTATGGATATTAACCTTGGTATCTTAGGCGGTATCGAAAAAGGGGAACAATTAGAAACTCCATTTTTTGCATCATCTTATGGTATTAACTGTTTGGGCAATTTATTTTTTAAAAAAACAGGGCGTTTGCAATTAGAAACCATCATTGTTCAGACTCAAGAAAATAACAATTCAAAATTTTTGCCACCCGAAGCATTGAATGGATATCCAGTTGGTATGAGTTTTAGAACTAATGCTCAATTACAATATTTTATTAATAATGCTCTTTCTATTATTTTTAATCTTAATACCATAAATGATGATAGGTATAATAAATTTTTCAATCTAAAGGGTGAGGTTCGTGCACATTTTTAGTTTTTTTATTTTTTCATTTGTATTCATTTTTGCGCAAAAGAAACTAGTTTATATAAAATCTTTGGATGATATCTTAATTAAAGATACCCTTAATTTAGTATTGAAAAATCAATCAAAATTATCTTTATCATATCAATTACAATCATTTAATCTTGATTCTAATTACACCGTTTATAAACCTATAAATAAATTAAAAACTATAGACTCTTTATTTTTCAATGAGGATATTGATTTAGATAAAAATGTTATTAAGCAAATTTTTAAACCTTATATGAATACACCTATTGGATATGAATTTTCAATAATTGGTAGACAGTTAATGTCTCGTTATTATTTTATAACAAAAGAGCCAGAATATAGTTTAGGGATAATTAATGGGGATATTTTGGGAGCTATGCTAAAATTTAATCCTCATTTTGAAAGCTCATTTTCAGGTATTTTTGGTATGAGTAGATTGAATACAAGTTTAGATTTTATTGGAGAATTAAACTTGCATTTAGAAAACTTTACAAATAGTGCTGAAAAATTTGACTTGTTCTGGCAAAGGACAGATACCCTTTCTCAAATTATTAAAATAGGCACCTTTTTACCTCACCCATTTAATTGGAATATGGGAGTAGATTTTAAATATCATCATGAATTATTTAGTGGATTATATACATTAATGGAAAATAGGTTAATGCTACATACTTTTATCCCAATATTAAAGAGTTTTAAAATAGGTTTTATAAGAGGACGAACTATACCAACAAAATCAGGAATAAATAATGGATATGAAAAATTAAAGTTTAATGCTTTCTCAATTGTATCTAGTACGGATAGTAGAAATGACAGATTGTTTCCATCAAATGGTAGTTCTATTCATTCAAATGTAGATGGAGGTTTAGAAGGACAGATGGTTTATGTAAAAAGTCAATTGGAGTTGCAGTCATTTTATCCTATCTCCAATTATACAAACATTAAATTTAAATGGATTGGGAAAGGTATTTATTACCATAATTCATTTGTCCCAAAGAGTAGGTATATTTGGTTTGGTGGTACATCAACGTTAAGAGGTTATGAAGAACAAACCTTTTTATCTACTCAATATCAAATTTATTCAATAGAATTATTATATAGACCAGTATTATCTTTACAAACAAAATTTTTTGTTGATCTAGGTACTAAATATTTAAATTTTTTTGAAAAAAATATGATTGGGTTTGGAATAGGATTAAATCAAATCAATGAGAATTCTATAATTAGATTAGAATATGCAATTTCAAATACCGCTATTTCTGATGGGAAAATCCATATTAAATGGATTTCTCGTATATAGAACATGAAAAATTATATAAATTGACTCTATTATGATTTTTAAAATGAAACAGTTAAAATTTTCAATAATTATATTGATAATTTTTTATAATACTGGATGTGATACTAAACGGGAAGCTCTAGGTGCAGATAATGAAATTAGAATAATTTGTTCAGAATTGGATAAAGAAAATATCCATAAATATTTATCAGCTATATTTATAGATACAATTTTCACTCCAGAACCAGAGCCATACTATTATTTAAAATTTTCAACTCCCGAAAATTATAATAAATTAAAATCACAGGCTCAGGTGATTGTTGCAGCCTTAGATAGGGATAGAAATAATTCGGGTTATCAATTAGTAAAAAGAATACTTAGTCCAGAGCAATTTGAAGAAACCGAAAAGAAGAATCCTATACTATTAGCTAAAGATGTAAATGCAAAAAAACAATTATTTATGGTCATTAATGCAAATTCATTTGAACAGTTAATGTATACAGTAGAAAAAAATAGAGAGCATATTAGAAAACAATTTCATGATCAATTCATAGATAGGCAAAGTCGCTTTATATTTGGTGAAGATAGGAACAAGAAACTTGAAGATAGTTTGAATAGAGAATTTGGTTGGTCATTGAAAATACCTTGGGGATGGGAAGTAATAAAAAAATTGCCAGATTCAAATTTTGTATGGTTTGGTAAAGAAATGCCATTCCAATGGATTGGAATAAGTTGGTTAGAAGGAAATATAATTGAAGATGATTTATCGGTTGGAGAATATTTATGGTCGTGGCCTAAGAAAAATTATCATTATATTCAGTTTAATAATTACAAATTTGAACTTGATAAATCTAATTATAAAAATTATCCCTCTTGGAGAGCAACAGGTATTTGGGAAACAATCGATCCCCAACAATCCAAAGGTGGCCCATTTCGTTCTTACTTATTTTATGATCCAAAACAAGATGTCAGTTATCATGTAAATTATTTAATTCATCATCCAGGGCATGATAAATCGATATTTATGAGGCAACTTGACCTTATTGTTAAATCATTTAAAATACATAATACATGAAAATTTTAATAACAGGAGCTTTTGGCCAATTAGGTATGGCTCTATCTAAAACTCTATCAGATAAGTATGAACTAATTAGAACTGGAAAAAATATTCCTACGAACCAAACTGGTCTGGAATTGAATATTCAGAATAAATTTCATTTAAGAGAAATAATTAGTTTAATGAATCCTGATTTAATTATTAACTTGGCTGCAATGACAGATGTAGATGCTTGTGAATCAAATCCTTACCTTGCAAAAGAGATAAATATAGGTGGAATAATAAACCTTTGTGAAATTTATAAAGGAAAGATCATTCAAATTTCAACTGATTATGTTTTTGATGGTAAAGATGGACCATATAAAGAAAATGATGATGTATGTCCAATATCAGTATATGGTGAAACAAAACTGGCAGCGGAACGTATATTATTAGATAATGATCAAAATAATTTAATAATTAGGGGAAATGTACTCTATGATTATACACCATTTACAAATGCGAGTTTTCTTAATTGGGTAATTTTATCTCTAAAAAATAATAAAGAAATAAAAGTTGTAAATGATCAAATAAATAATCCAACTTGGACAACATCGATGGCAGATATAATTAATCTATGTATTTTAAAAGAATTAAAGGGAATATATCACTGGGGAGATGCAGACTTCTTAAGTCGTTTTGATTTTGCAGTTAAAATAGCAAAAAAATATTCCTTAAAATTGGATCTTATTCATCCCATTTCAACCCAAGAATTAATGCAGAATGCTAGAAGGCCTTTAAAATCGGGGTTGATTAGTGATAAGATTGTCCGAGATTTAAATGTCGTTCCTCCAACCATTGACGAATGTTTAAATATGATTTTGAATAAATGAGAACAATGAAAACTTTAATAATAACACCAACATATAATGAGAAAAAAAACATTGAAAAGCTTGTTGAAAAACTTTTTAGCATAAATCCAGATTTTCATATTCTAATTATTGATGATAATTCACCAGATCATACTGCAAAAATAATAAAAGATTTACAAATTTTTTATCCGAATCTCCATTTGAAACAGCGATCTCATAAGGCTGGGTTAGGTACAGCTTATATATATGGATTTAATTGGGCTATTGAGCAAGATTATAAGTATGTGGTACAAATGGATGCTGATTTATCCCATGACCCCAAGGATGTTCCTAAACTTATAAGTCAATTAAAAAAATATGATTTGATAATAGGAAGTAGATATATTAATGGAGTGAGTGTAGTGAATTGGCCAATTCGAAGGCTCTTATTAAGTTATTGTGCTAATATTTATTCACGTGTTATTACAGGAATGCCTATTAATGATAGTACAGGAGGATTTAAAGCTTGGCGTATTTCATTATTAAAAAAAATTGAACTTCCAAAAGTAAAGTCTCAAGGATATTCTTTTCAAATTGAAATGAATTTCCGTGCATGGAGACTAACTGATAAAATTAAAGAAATGTCAATTATTTTTGCTGACCGCACCATTGGACAATCTAAAATGTCAAAGAGTATTATGTACGAAGCCATATGGATGGTTTGGCGTTTACGCATTTGGAAAATATTTAGTTGGATATAAGTAATTTATGGACGTATCAGTCTGTATTGTGAATCTAAATGCTAAAAAGCATTTGGATAAATGTATTAAAACAATACCCAAAGCTATTGGCCTATATGAATACGAAATTATCGTTGTAGATAATAATTCTAAAGATGGATCAAGAAATTTCATTAAAAAGAATTTCCCTTTGGTTTCTTTGTTAGTCAATTATTATAATGATGGTTATACGCGGGCAATTAATAAAGCATTAAAAAAAAGTCTTGGAAATTATAAGGTGGTTCTTAACCCAGATACTATTTTAATGCCAAATTCAATTGGCTTACTAATAAAATTTTTAAAAGAAAATGATAGTATAGGAATAGTTGGACCAAAGGTGATAAATAATGATGGTTCATTTCAACCCTCTTGTAAAAGGGGTATTGCTCGCCCATATGCAGTATTTTCATATTTTTTTGGTCTATCAAAACTCTTTCCCAAGAATAGAAAATTTGCAGAATATCATCTAAGCTATCTTGATCATAATGAGATTAATGAAGTTAATGGAGTCTCAGGTTCTTGCATGGTTTTTCGAGAAAATGTAATTAATGATATTGGATTTTTTGATGAGCAATATTTTGCTTACCAAGAAGATTCGGATTTTTGTTTAAGGGCGCAAGAAAATGGTTGGAAAATTTATTATAATCCTAATTCTATTATTAAGCATTTAGGTGGACAGGGTGGGGCTAATTCAGTACCATTTAAAGCAATTTTTGAATGGCATAACTCATACTATAAATATTACTTCAAACATTTTTCAAATGATTATTCAATCTTATTTAATATCTTTTATTCGATTATAATGTTTGTGAAATTAATATTTTCAATAATATTTCAATTTATAAAAAGATGAACATGCAGATTTTAAATCTAGACTATGTAATCTTATTTTTATTATCTAGTATTATTATGGCTATTGCTTTAGGCTGGTTTAGTATAAAGATTGCACCAAATTTAGGTCTCATGGATATACCCGGAAGTGCAGATCATAAAATCCATAATTATTCTGTACCCTTGACAGGTGGTTTAGTCATCATTGACACATTGATTGTAATGATTTTATTAACGGGTTTATGGAAATTTCCTGAGTTTTGGGCAATTTTGATATCTAGTGTCACAATAGGTATTTTTGGTCTATTAGATGATTTTATTCATCTTACTCCTTTTAAAAAAATAATTGGACAAATTATTGGCTCAATCATCCTTATTTACCTAGGTGTACAAATAAATATATTCAATTCACCCGAATTTTTTTACCGAACTGAATCTACATTTGATATGTGGCTAAATTTTATTTTTACCATTTTATGGTTAATAACTTTGACAAATGCATTTAATTTTATTGATAGTATCGATGGATTGGCACTAGGTCTGAGCGCTTTTTCAATAACATCTTTCTTGGTTGTTTCATTATCAACAGGTCAGGTAACGCTCGTTTATTTTTGTTCAATTTTGCTAGGTATTTGTATTGGTTTATATTTTTTTAATGCCTACCCAGCGAAATTATTTTTAGGTGACTCTGGGGCACAGATACTTGGTTTCTTGCTTGCAACATTAGCAATTATTTTTCAGCCCAAAACTGGTTTTCAATCTTCTACATGGTTTGTACCGATACTCTTATTTTATGTGCCATTATTTGATCTCATTCTAGTTGTGATATCTAGAGTAAGGAGGAAAAAACAAATATATCAAGCTTCAAGAGATCATACATATCATCGTTTGGCTGAAAGAGGATTCTCAAAGCATCACGCAGTTTTATTTATGCATGGAACTTCCTTGATAATGAGTATGATTGGATATTTATGTTTAAATTTGCCTGTATTTTATGCTAATATTGTTTTCTTTCTTTCTCTACTATTAGGTATTTCTTTAATTATTGAATTAGATAAAAATTATTCCTAATTAAAATGCCAAATTATTATCTCGATTTTGAAAAGCCATTAATAGAATTAGATAAAAAAATACTTGTTCTAGAGACTAACAGAAAACTGAATAATGATGAAAAGCATTCTTTGTTAGAATTAAAAAAAGAAAGAACAATTTTAATCCAAAAATTATACTCAGGTCTTTCACGTTGGCAACGTATTCAAGTCGCTCGACATCCAGATCGACCTTATTCGTTAGATTATATTAACTATTTTTCACCAAATTTTATTGAACTTCATGGAGATCGTCATTACATGGATGATACAGCTGTTGTTACAGGAATAGGTAACCTTGATGATTATAAAGTAGCTTGGATTGGTCAGCAAAAAGGTCGGAATACTAAAGAAAACTTACATAGAAATTTTGGTATGATGAGACCTGAAGGATATAGAAAAACAATGCGTATAATGAAACTAGCTGAAAAAATTGGATTACCAATAATATCTTTAATGGATACTATTGGGGCCTATCCTGGCATAGGGGCAGAAGAACGTGGCCAAGGCGAAGCAATAGCAAAAAACCTTATTACTATGTCTGCATTAAAAGTCCCAATTATTGGAGTGGTAATTGGTGAAGGTGCTAGTGGTGGCGCACTCGGTATAGGAATTTGTGATCGAATGATTATGATGGAAAACACATGGTATTCTGTTATCAGTCCGGAAGGTTGTGCATCTATTTTATTTAGAGATGCAAAGCGAGCGAAAGATGCTGCTGAAGCATTAAAACCAATTCCATCAGACTTAAAGGAAATAGGCATATGTGATGAAATAATTCCAGAACCAAATGGTGGTGCACACCGAGATTTTCATTCATCTGCTAATGTATTAAAAGATGCATTAATTAATAATTTAACTGCACTATCAACAATCAAATCTGATGATTTTCTAGAAAATAGAATTAAGAAATATGATAAACTAGGCTATTTTGAAGAATCTGAATGATTGTATACAATCACAATATAAAAGTATATTATAAAGATATAGATAAAATGGGAATTGTTTATTATTCCCGGTATTTTGAATATTTTGAAGAAGCCCGTACGGAATTACTGAAATCAATTGGTTTGGAAGTATCTAATATTGAGAATGAAGGGATTCATTTACCCGTTATTGAAAGCCATTGTGAATATAAAAAAGGAGCTACCTTTGAGGAACAACTTATAATTAAAACTAGTATATCTAAAATTCCTCGATCAAAATTAAAAATAAAATATAAAGTTTTTTCAAAAGGATATAATGATTTATGTGTAAAAGGATACACTGTTCATGCATTTATTAATAAAAATGGAAAACCCACGAAACCACCATTTAATATTATTGCAATATTTAAAGATAAAGGTATAGCACCATGAAAGAAAAATTAATAATAGTGACAATATTTATTTTGTATTGTTGTGAAGTACCGGAAACTTATCATTGGGAAAAAGATATTTCATTTCAAAATGTTTTATCAAAATCATCTGGCCAAATAATCTTATTGGATTTTGAAACTGAATGGTGTGGATGGTGTAAAAAATTAGATCAAAATACTTATACTGATACCGATGTTATAAATTTTGCTAATAAACATATAATAAGTATGAAGGTTGATGCAGAAAAAGGAGCAGGTATTGAATTAGCAAAGAAATATAATGTAACTGGATATCCTACAATAGTTTTTATAAATAATAATGGTGAAGAAATTGACCGTATTGTTGGTTATAAAGATCCTATTCCATTTTTAAAAGAATTAAAACGCATTCAAACTGGTAAAAATACCTTGCCAACTCTTTTAACAGAGTTCCAAACTGACCCTAAAAATTTTAGTACTCTTTTCAAATTAACAAAAAAATATGAAGCAATGGGTGATATCATCTCTGCTAAAAAAATGATTGATATTATTTTAGATTTAAATGTTGATTCAGCAAATACAGGACAATTTTTTGAAATTCTTTATAATGCTAGAGATAATCAAGATCCAATAGAACTCATAGAATATATTCATAATAATTCAGATGGTAATTACTTAACAGTTGCGATTCAAGAAGCAATGTATTTAGTTAGAAAAGATGGTACAAATTCATTATTAGAAGCTGAATTATATTTTAAACTAATTAATTCATTAGAAAAAGTTTCACCACCGATTTTAAATAGTTATGCTTGGAGGATGAGTGAACTAGGATTAAATCTTGATATCGCACTAGAAAAGGTAAATATAGCTATAGAAGAGGTTAAAGACGATAACCAAAAGTATATGTTTATTGATACTAAAGCAGAAATCTTATGGAAATTAGATAGGATCCAAGAGTCAATTGTAGAAATTAAAAAATGCATATCATTTGAACCAAATAATGAATATTATAAAGAACAGCTTGAAAAATTTCAAAAGTCTTTAAAGCATACTTAATGATTTATTATATAAACTGCTGCAATTCCAAGAGTACCACCAATTGCAGTAGTTAATTGGAATGGCTCTGATAAGAAATAAATTGCAAAACCCATAGCTGTAAGAGGGACAATAAATATAAATGCACTAGCTCTTTTTGGACCTAGTTGGACAGATGCAAGAAAATAAATCGAAGTTCCAAAAGACATTGCTACTACTGCTAGGATTAATAAATTCAACCAAAATATCCAATCAAAATAAAATACAGATAATAAAGACTCCTGTAATGATAAAGGTAGGCATAGGCAACTGGCAAATACAAAACTCCAAAAAGTATATGGTATAAAAGGTATTATGTTTTTTGATTGAGATGTGATAATGGTAACGGATACCCAAGAAAGAGATGCCAATATAAAAAATATATTACCTGATTGTAAAAGACTATAAAGATTAAAATCCCAAAGACGAAGAATAATGGTTCCTCCAATTAAACCCAATCCAAATCCAATCCAATCTTTTTTTAATATTAATCCACCAAAAAATAAACTTGAAAACAATGATGTTAGTATTGGGTTTAATGTTGTAACAAGCACTCCGCCAGAGCCTGCAAGACCAATTTGTGTCCCTCTAAAGTAAAAATAGTTATAGGATACCATAAAAAAAGCATTTCCTAAAATAAATAATATATTTTTTTTTGATATTTTATATTCCGAACCATACCATTTTAATACTAAAGCAAAGGAGAGAGTTGCAAAAATAAATCTCCAAAACATTATTAAAGATGCATTTCCATATTGTCCAAGAATTTTTGCATTGGTCCAAGATAGACCCCATGTTAACATGGCAAGCACCATAAGAATGGTTAATCTTAAATCCTTTCTCTGGTGCATTATTATTAATTACATTCTAAAAACTGGATATTTTGGTTGTTTGATAGGACTATTAATAATTGCATAAAGTGCTTGGATGATAATTTTTCTCGTATTTATTGGGCTTATTACACCATCATCCCAAAGACGTGCACTTGCATAGTAAGGATGTCCTTCATTTTCATATTTTTCTAGTATAGGTTTTTCAATATTTTCAATTTCATCCTCTGATAATTCTTGTCCTTCTAATTTAGCTTGATCTGCTTTTATTGTAGAAAGAACATTTGCAGCTTGATTACCACCCATAACACTAATTCTTGCATTAGGCCACATCCAAAGAAATTTAGGTTGATATGCTCTTCCACACATTGCATAGTTTCCTGCACCAAAACTTCCACCTATTAAGACTGTTAATTTAGGTACATTTACAGTTGCAACAGTTTGTACCATTTTAGCTCCGTCTTTTGCAATCCCTCCAGCTTCTGCTTTTTTACCAACCATAAAACCAGTGATATTTTGTAAAAATAAAAGAGGGATTTTCCTTTGTCCACAAATTTCAATAAAATGTGCGCCTTTTAATGCTGTCTCGCTAAATAAAACTCCGTTATTTCCAATAATCCCAATAGGGAGTCCACCAATTTTTGCAAATCCAGTTACTAAGGTTTTTCCATAGTCTGACTTAAATTCTTCAAAATTTGACTCGTCAACTAGCCTTGCAATTATTTCATGAATATCATAAGGTTTCTGATAGTTTTTTTCTAGAATTCCAAACAATTCTGTTTGATCATATAAAGGTTCTTTGAATTGAAAACTAGTTGAAGGTTTCTCTGGTAGGTGGTTTATAATATTTCTTAGTTTTAATATGGCTTCATTATCTGTTTCTGCAAAATGATCTGCCACACCACTGAAACGTGTATGTAATTTTGCACCACCTAATTCTTCAGCAGAAGTAGTTTCTCCAATTGCTGCTTTTACAAGAGGAGGACCTCCTAAAAATATTGTTCCTGTTTTATTTACTATAATTGATTCATCACTCATTGCAGGTACATATGCTCCACCAGCAGTGCAGGAACCCATAACTGATGCAAATTGTGGAATACCTTTGGCGCTCATTCGAGCTTGATTATAAAAAATTCTTCCAAAATGTTCTTTATCTGGAAATACTTCATCTTGTTTAGGTAAAAAAGCGCCACCACTATCAACTAGGTATATGCAAGGTAAATGGTTTTCTAAGGCTATTTCTTGTGCTCTGAGGTGTTTTTTAACTGTTAGTGGATAATATGTTCCACCTTTAACGGTTGCATCATTGGCAACTACAACGCACGGTCGTTTTTTAATGATTATAATTCCAGTGATGATTCCAGCAGCTGGTACGTAATCATCATAAACATTATATGCAGCTAATTCTGAAAATTCTAATAAGTCAGTTTCAGCATCTTTTAACTTATTAATGCGATCCCTAGCGGTTAGTTTTCCTCGCTTTAAATGTTTAGAAACACTATTAGGTGGTCCCATTTTGCGAATTTCATTAATGATATTTTCTAATTCATTAGATAACTGTTGGTTATGAGTAAAATTAGTTTTGTAATTATCTGATTCAGTATTTATTTTAGTTTTAATTGCTGCCATTACTAAAAATATTTTTTAATTAATATTTTTTAATTAGTTGAAATAAAATTTTACTAACACTAAAGGAAGTATTTAAAAATAATATTTTCGATTATCTAGAATCTCTGCATCTATTTTTAGAGCATCTATCCATGCTTGAAAATATTGGTTTTGTTTTCTACTAAATATACTTTTTCTTATTTGGTCTTTTTGTATCTCAAATTCAGAAGAATCAAATTTACTTACTTCAATTAACTCTAAAATAGCATATCCTTGATTAGTCTCTAAAGGTCCTAGTATTTGTTTAGGAGATGCATTTAAAATAGCACCAGTTGTAAAGTTGCTTCTTCCAATCCCCGTATAACCTTGATTAAGTTTTTTCTTTTCGTTGATAAAACCAGTCAAATTCTGATCAGTTTGCATTAATTCCTCTAGAGTAATATCATCAGATGATAGCTTGATTAGGATGTTATTTGCCTTTTCTAGTGCTGCATTTTTTGCTTTTTCTCTACTTAGTTTGTTTTCAATGTTTGGTCTTACATCTACTAACGGTTTAATACCTGGTTTAATAATAGAATCAAGTTTGCAAACTACAAAATATTGATCATTTTCAAGGATATCAGAAACAGAGTTCAAATCATTATTAAAAGCAAATCTAACAGCTGATCGTATTCCACCCAAACCACTAATTGAAATTGCAGATTCTTCAAATTTTTCATGAATGTTTTTATTTCTGTCATGATCAGAAACAGCATTTTCAAATCCATTATCTTGCGCATCATAGCTAAACAAAGTTGCCTTTCGTTTTAAATTGGATAAAGTTGTAGGACTAATTTCTATTTTTATAAGTACGTGAGATGCTAAAATTTCTTTATCTCCATTTTCATCGATTCTATTATCACGGACAAAGATAACATGATAACCAAAATTTGATAAAACTGGGCTTAAAATTTCATTCTTTTTTGCTTTAAACGCTGCTACTTCAAAAGTTTTAACCATTCTGCCTTTTTTAAACCAACCTAAGTCACCACCTTTTGTTCCTTGGTTTCCTGGGTCCATCGAATATTCATTGGCTAGTTTAGAAAAATTTTCTCCCGTTTTTGCACGTTCGAAAATTTCATTAGAGAGGTTAATAGCATCTAAAGAATCTTGCTTTGAAGGTTCTTTTGCCCATGATACAAAACTTATAGATCTGAGTTCTCCGTGATTATAATTAGATTTATTTTTTTCATATTCAGTTTTGATTTCTTCTTCACTTGGTTTTAATGTTTCTTGTCCTGGTTGAGATGAATTAATATAAATCCCTGTAACGGTAAACTCCGAATTTCTTTTGATAAATTCATTGTGTATATCATTCTGGGTTATAATTATACTTTCATCTAAAATCTTTTGAAGTTTGAAATTTGGGATATATGTATTTTTCATAAAAGATTCAATAGGTGCCCATTCATTACTTTCAGGGTTAGATAATGCCTGCCGATATTTATCCCAGTCAAATACTCCATCAGTTTGGAAAGTCGGATTTTGTTGGAGAAAGGGTGGCGGATTATTTTCAAGATGATATATCACTTCATCATTTGATGCACTAATATTAAGTCTTTGAACTTCTTGTGAAACCAATACATCTTGCAAAAGATTATCCCAAGCCTGATCTCTAGCACGCTTTATTTGAAAATCATTAATTGTTTGCCCACTAGTTTTTAAACTATTTAATTGTTGATTTACAAGATTATTAAAACGATTTGGAGATATCATTTCTCCATTAATACTTGCAATAGTTGTCTGAGGGTTTATGTTACCAAACAACTGATCAATAATATTTGCACCACCAACAAGCCCACCGATTGTCATGCTTAAAAGAAAGAGTGCAAGGAGAACCCACAAAACAACGTGCATTTTTTCACGCATAGAAGTCATTAATGCCATAGAAAACCTTTCATAAGATTTGAATATTATAATTATTATAATTTATTATAAATTTTGCTGGCAAATTTATACTTTGGTATTTGATGAAACAATGAGCA
>CAZPHE010000032.1:0-7273 GCA_964586315.1 uncultured bacterium
TGTGCTTTCATTTGCCATATAGACTCTTGAATAAATTTTGTCTGGATACCAAAAGAAAATCTATCTGTTAATTTTTTGGCGTATGCTATCCCCATAGCGATATTACCTGCATCAAATTTTTGCCCATATTTATTTGGCTCAGGATCTTGAACAGTTCTAACCAACATTTCGTCCATTGTAATAGCAGTAAAAGAAATACCCAGATTACCATATACCCCCATTGGAACAACGGCAGTATTATAATAATATTGTGTTTCTACAAGCCATGGTGCATAATAGGATTGTACCTCAGGCTTTGAAACATAAACAATTCCCGCAGGGTTCCAATAGATCGCACTTGCATCATTAGCAACTGATACATAGGCACTGCCCATTCCAAGAGACCTTGCACCAGGTCCAATCTCAAGAAAAGCAGCTGAAGTAGTAGCAACATTATTCTGAGAAAATAGAAACGAACAATAAACCATTAATATTATAAATATTCTGTTGCTCATTTGATTACCGCAAATTTTCCTGTGTGTTCTCCAATACCTGGAGCCTCAATATGGTAGAGATAGATACCGTAAGAGATCTCAAGATTATCCATTGATAACAAATTCCAGGATTCTGCACCATTCTCATAAACATCATTATGATGAAGTGTGGTTACAAGATATCCAGACAGAGTAAATATTTTGATTGTACACTCACTGGGAAGATTAATAAAATCAATTTTTCTTGGACCTCTGCCTGATTCATATTGGTGCCTTGGCTCCCAAGATGCAGCAACAATATATGGATTTGGTACAACTGCAATTTTCTTCAATTCTTCTTTTGGATCATTGATTCTAATTTTTGAGGCGATAGTAGTAAAACTATAGATATCTGCCATAGAAAATGGTCTGTCTATCTCAATATGGAAAATATCCCCAGCAATTGGGTCAATAACTTCAAGGTATGTAGTGTCATAGATAGTTGTATCGGTATAGATTGTATCTGAATCTGTTATCAGGGTATCATAGATAGTTGTATCTGCTATCGATAATGAATCTTGACTAAATCGAATAGAAATCAATGGCCCCTCTGAAATATCGCCATAAGGTCTAATGGAAATAGATTCATCTGGATCCCAGTCTCCATCCTGATTAAAATCAGAAATTCTAAACGGTGGTTCATCATCATGGGTGACATTTTTTATTCTAAAAGGAACAACTGTACCATAGGGATCTACTGTAATTGAATCTCCTAGATTCCCCTCAAATTGTAATTCAAAATCTGCGGGATAGAATCTTGAAACATTCATGGCTAGGAGACCATAATTACAATCTCCAACTGTCCATCTTGTGGAATCTTCATTTAAATCATACTCTTTATCTTTTACAATGATGCGCATACCATCAAATAATGGATTATCCGTCTCACCATTTATTGTAGCTAAATGATCTAGAAGAAAATAACGATAGCTTACCGTAAGCTCACCTAAAGAGAGTAGCTCTGGATTGTAAATAAAAAAGGATCCAATCTCCGAATTCACACTATAGTCTATACCATAGGTATATATAATATCATCATCATTAACATTCGTAACTATAACTGGATAGGTAGTATCATATACAGTACTATCATTTATCAGGCTAGAATTAATGATCATTTTCGCATCAATATGGTCAAAGGATGCGATGGCAGTACTATCACTATTTATGATAAGTGTCTCTGTAATTAATTCTTGATTTCTTACACTAAAGCAAATTTCTTCGACTGTCTCAAGAGTGTCAAATACAACTTGATATTCTGTTCCATCTTCGATCCCAAAAGGATCAATCACTTCAACACTAATCTGACCTGAGCCATATCCTGAAACATGTGTAATAAAAGTTTCACCTGCGTCCACTGTATTGGGCGGAATATATCCAAGAGCTTCCGCGTTAGGAAGAACTATGGCTGCATTCTCACTTAGGCTAACTACATTTCCTTTGTAATCGAGATCCAAAGTAACCGAACATTCAGAAGGAGCTATTGGTTGTAAATTTTCACTTTCTGTATATCCATTTTCAAAAAAATCATGATCATAACCCTTATCATATGCAGTAATTGCATAGTAATAAGTTTGACCATTAATCACATTATTTGAATCAACATAAATATATTCTAATCCAGAATCCTCTCCCATATCAAACTGGATTCCATTGTATCCAATAGGATGCGGACCCATTAAACCATTCTGTAAATCAAAAATAGCAATAGGCTCTTTAAATGTTATATTGCCATAGGAGTCTGTAATGGTGTAGGCATCAATAAATCCAGGATCTGTACTTCTATAAATTCGATATCCTTCAAAATCTCTTCCATAAATTGGATCCATAGACTTTTCTGAAAAGCTATTCCAATAAAGAGTCACCTTATTGTCTCCAGGAACTGCCGACATTGTAGGCTTTAAGGGAGGCTTAGCAAAACTGTAATCATTATCATAAATATTCTGCATCGTATTGGTATTTCGGAGGATGTCTGCCATATTCTCCCCATAGACCATTGCTATCGCAAATTTTTTCTTTTCACCAGGTTGGAGTGAAATATAACCTGATCCATACAGAAATGTTTGATCAACATTTTGTTGAGGAACTTGAAAAATACCAGGAGTCATCTGAGTCCACATTACCTCATCATTAGAAGGATAGACACTGGGATATGGAGCAGAATAAAAACTAGTTAATCCAATCTGGTCCGATTCATCATTATCTGTTATCTCAAAATTCGGTTCCCCAAGATCTGGTATCCCATTCCCCTCCGTACCATCCGCGTCTGGACCTGGATAATTTAAATGAAATTCTGCTAACCCATCCGCTCCTATGTCATCTCTTTCCGCATCCCAGTCACCATCATTATCAATTCCATCAAACTGACTCTCATCAATCATTCCATCTCCATCATTATCAATTCCATCATGCGGGTTACCAGGAGACTCCAGAAAACTCCAACCGAAATAGGCTGGACGAAAGCCACCATAGGAGGTACTCCAATTATCGTGATCCCACTGGAACACCATATCATTTTCTGTATCAAACCAGGCATCATCATCGCTAAAACTTGAAGGACCTCCAACATCTGCATCACCATACATACCAAAGACAACACTATCAAGCACACTTGTACCAACATTAGTAATCCAATAAGTTACAATAATGATATCCTCTGCCGCGGGATGGTTCCATTGATAACCCCGTACTTCAAGTTCTACACCAAGCCCCCTGCGATGATCATCAGGATCTTCATCCACAGAAGAAGGAACATCATTTTCATCTGGCCAAAATTCAAATTCACTATTGTAATAATCATCCATTACAAAATATGATTCTTGATCAGCTCTTACATATTTCCCGTACTGCCCATTCCACTCACCATCCCAGTCGTCTGGTCTATTGGGCCAGGTACTTGGCCATGAAGAAGTATTATCACTCATAGCTAAATTTTCTTGATTCGGATTCGCAAATCCTGATAGAGGTTCAAAACTCCAGGGAGTACCCTCTGGTGAATCATCCGTAAGACCAATCGTTCCATCAGAAATAATATGTTTTCGATTACCATTCGTATCTATAACGCTCGCTGCAATCACAGGAGAAAATTCATAAATATATGCATGCCCAGATCCGATTGGATATACACCGGAAAAGCTACTACTTTGATCTCCAATTGCTCCGTGATTAAAAATCCTGGTCAAAACACGATTCCCCGAGTGTACACCATCTTTACGGTCTTCTCTACCCATGATATCCTGAGGAGAGTACATTCTATCATAATACATTTTCTTTTGACTGTCATTTGAATACAAGACAGAAAAGAAAAAATAAAATATTATAGAAATAGTATATTTTTTCATCATGCTACCTAAGCGCTATGGATAAACCAATTTTTACTTGTCTAGGTGCTGAATAGTAAGATGGATCAACCAGATATTCATCCAAAGTATTGAGCATAGGTCCACTATATTGTGGCGTATATGTTGGCAATAATGAATAAGAAGATCGACCCGTATCACTATAAACTGTTAATTCATTACGAATATCAAACAGATTATAAATATTTATATGGGCGGATAACTGGATTGATTTTAATATTGAAAAATTATAATAACTCTTTAAATCAACATTATATGTGGCAGGTTTTCGACCATTATTTTCAAAGGATGTACGCTGGCCTGATAGATTGGTGGTAGTGTAAGGAAATCCACTTCCATAATTAAATACGAAACTAACACCCGATGTTTTTGTGGGATGATAGGTAGCTGTTCCATTTAAAGTATGGCGTTGGTCCCAGTCTAGTGGGACAAGCATTTTTTCAGGTTCAATATCTGATTGCTCATCATAAAACGCAGCCGTCGGATCAGATGCATTTCCCTCTGATATAGAATAAGTATAATCTAAATTCCCAGAAAAATTGTTTAAGGATCGTTTTGATAAAGCAACAGTTATTCCTTTGGAGTTCGCATGATCCTTGTTGACATACATTCCATATCTGTCTCCAGCAATAAAAGAGTTTTTTATTTCTGTTGAATTTAAATTTCTAATATCTTTGAAATACCCAGTAATCTCCACACCAATATCTCTACCGATTTGCTGACTGAATCCCACCTCATACTGAGTAGTCCTCTGTGGTTTCATATTGGCATTCCCCATTGTAGAGTTCACTCCTGAGGCTGCAGGAACCTCAAACTCAGGATTATCATAGATATAGCTAAAACTTGGATTTTGGAAAAAATGTCCATAGGAAAAATGAAGATATCCTTTATCTGTAATAGGAAACGCAAGCGCGAAACGAGGACTGAGTTGAGTTTTAGGATCTGCTTTCTTATACCATGGATCGCCATTTGCATTGGAATCTAGCCGTTCTTCTTCCGATTTGAGATTAGAATATGTCATTTCATCTTCTGTAATCTGACCATCTTCATTGAGATCATTCCATCTATTTATGGGTTTTACAGGCGATAGATAGTTTGGGTCTTCATAGTCATTTAAAACCCAAAATTGAGAATCAAAATAATCATACCTTGCTCCGATATTGACAACCATATCATCCATCTCAATTTTATCTTGTATATATAGTGAACTTTCAATGGGCTCTCGACCATCTAATGGACCACCACTAAATGGATTGATCATTGATTGAAAAGAGTTGTGTATTGTATTATCGGACGGCTCTAAGACGACAGGATTATACCCAGTATACGAAGCCTGAAGAACGGTAAGACTATTATATGTTATCAATGTTTTTCTATATTCAAAACCTGCCTTTAATTGATGCTCAGCATTAATCTGACTGGTTATTTCACTCTTGATTGTCTGGACGTTTGATTTTCGACTATAAATATCCATGTACTTTCCACCCACTTCAAAGTTATTGCCAGTTGCGTAATCAAATATTCGTGGATCAATATCATATAGATTCGAATCCAATGAAGCGAATCCCCAACTTTCATCGAATACTAAATTATCTATAACATTATAAAAATCCGGATCACTACTTAAATGAGTTCTATAGTGATTAGCAGCATTTGAAAACATGATATTTGCAAATGTGGACTGGTTTAATGAAACATCTAAACGGGCAATATCTCCAATACGAGTGTTGAATGAAAAAGGTCTTCCATCAGGATTCCATAAATATCCATGAGAATAACTTTGAGATTTTGTATCGCTGAACATCCGATTATAACTAAACTTAATTTTGGGCGTAACCCTCCAACTTAATTTAGCCTGATAGGTTATTTGATCGCTCCAATTCATTGAAATCCAATCAAAAGCTTTTTGTCCTCTTAAACTATCAATCAATGTTCCTAGATTATCCTGATATTCCATTGGAAGCCAGAGACTATCTACCGGTGAATATCCATTCCCCAATGCACCTATAAGAAACATATTCTGTTCCTCGGACCATAAATACGAGCCAGGGGCAAATATTCTCTCCCCATACAAATAACCATTATTTATTTTCTTTCTGCCCGAAGCAAAGAACGATAAAATTCCAGGTATAATTGGACCTTCAAAATTTGCTTTTATATCTGAAATAGTACTCAAATTTAACTGATCAATTTGTGGGAAAAGTGTGTCCGAGATCATTTTTCCAATTTCATCCTTGTATGGAGATCCGAGACCTTGGGATATATAATCCCCTATGTTGCCGGAAATACTGCCAGAATACTTACTGTAATCTCCATCTTTCGTAATAATATTTACTATTCCAGACATGGCCTGCCCATATTCTGCGTTAAAAGTTCCACTAATAAACTGTAGCTCTTGAATGGCGTTATTCTCGATTTCTACTGCGATACCAGAATTGTATGGATCTGTAACAGTAATACCATCCACCATATATGAAATTTCACCACCTCTTCCACCTCGTACATGTATCTCTCCACCTGTTGTAACGACTCCAGCCTGTAGTGCCAAGACATCTTCAAATTCTTCAACCGGCAACATCTCAACCTCTTCACTACTAATATTTGCTTGTGAGTATGTTACATCTGTCTGGATCATAGGTCTATTTGCCTGGACTATGACTTCATCAAGACCAACAGCACTCTCAAGCAATTTTCCATCAAGCGATGTTGTGAGGTCTACTCTTATTCTAACATCTTTCATCACTACAGTTTGATAACCAATCATGGTAAATCTGACTTGGTAAGTACCTGGAGGAATCTGTAGAACATAATAGTTTCCTTCCGTGTCTGTTGCTGCACCAAGAGCTGTACCATCAATCATCACATTTGCACCAATAAGAGGATCACCCGTCTCTTTATTGGTTACTGTTCCCGACAATTTACCAGTAGTACCAGCAAATATTGATTGGATTGTGAAGACAATCCAAAAGAAGGCAACCTGCCTCAATTTAAAAGTCATTTTCTATAGAATTATGTTTATATTGTGAAATTTGAATTTATCTTATTTCACTAAAACCAGCTTCTTTATAGAATGATATTCAGATGTCTTCATCTCATAAAAATACATACCAGAAGGTAACGCTAATCCGCGATCGTTCAATCCAGTCCATTTAATCGTATAGATTCCTGCATCCATGGTGCTATTCACTAATGTGGCAACTTTTTGTCCGACTAAATTAAATACATTTACACTTACATGTGAATGTTCTGCAACATCAAATTGGATATTTGTTTCAGGGTTAAATGGGTTTGGGTAGTTTTGGTGTAATGCAAATTCTATAGGAGTAATCTCTGAATCATCTACACTTACTTCTACTCCTCCTACCACAATTTCTACAGAGATACTATTTTCTCCTGACTCAA
>CAZPHE010000032.1:7373-24056 GCA_964586315.1 uncultured bacterium
TTATACATATAGGATGCCCAGTACCATACACCAGTTGCCATAGTAGAATCAATTAAAATCCAGGTTTCTCCATCATCAATAGAAACTTTAACTTTAAAATCATCCGCATAGGCCTCACCATTTTCACAAGGTCCTGTAGGATTTGGAAAATATAAATCGAAAACTAAAAATGAAGGATCTGTTCCAGAAAACGCCGGATTTGACACAAGCATAGGAGTCGCAGGGTTGAATGGGTCGTCACCTGCTGCATCATCATTATAAAGTGCAAAATTTTGAGAACCATCTGGAGGAGAAGGGAAAGGTAAATATGTTGATGAATGAGTAGCTGAATCACCTACAGTCCATTCTTCACCTAAGTCTGGAACATTGGTAAAATCACCCAAAGTTCCATCTTCAAACTGGGATAATACCAAATCAAAAGCAGCATCTAAATTTGATAATTCAATAGAACTAATCGTGAAGTCTGCATCCAGGGTATCAAAGTTTTCAATAGTCATAACTTGCTCTGCATATTCTCCAGCACTTAATTGGCTAAAATTAAATTGTCCAGGGTTAACCTGAAAAGGACCCTGTGGAATAGCGCACACCTCTGCAGTAGGAGTCGATTCTCCTTCTCCATAAACAGTGGTTATCTCAAAACAATATTCAACTTCATTCTCTAAACCTTCCACCGTATAAAAAGCACTATCCGCCGTAGAAATTTGAGTGCCATCCATGTACACATTATAGTGAAAAAACTCTCCGCAGGTCAATCCGTCTCCATCATTCCCACCCCATACGCGTACATCATCCACAAACCAACTCTCACCATAACCAACAGAGCAATAATAGCGAAATGCTACCCAAACAACATTGCCTGCATAATCAGAGATGTCGATTGTATTATCAATATAGATATATTCATCTACTTCCCATGGATTCGATGCATACACACTATCCCAAGTTGCACCACCATCAATAGAAACTTCCACTAGGTTAGCATCTGTGGCATCCTGAGGATAGTTATAAGCTTCACTGAACTCAACATAAGCTGCTGTATAATTTGTAAGGTCAATTGCAGAAGTAATCATTCTGCTATCAACCGGTGCATACATACCTGTTGTAGTATCTGTTCCAGAATAACCAGCATAAGCAGAAAAATCATCTTCTCCTCCATCATCACATGGAAACATTCCAGAACCACAATCAGCATAAGAACCATCAGAATACCTGAACCAGCCCCCAGAACAATCACCGCAGATTGAATCACCTGGATGAACAACGGTCATTGCTTCGACAGCCAGGGAACAGGATGAAAAACACTCATCGAATAATAGATCGCCATAGGAAGATGTCTGATGCCAAGAAAGTTCTATTTTTTGATCATAGAATAGTGCATCTAAAAATGCTGGCGGACATAAATCCTGTGCAATTGACATTGAACAAATGATTGCCCCAAGTATAAATGCTTTTAATGATTTCATTATATAACTCCTAAATAATCTATGTAATATATAACAAGAAGATAAAACCGTATCATAATATATCAAAATAGCAGTGGTGATTTTATATTTCAATTCGAATTTTGTTTTAGAACTGTTAATTGTAAAATCTATTCATGTCTTACTATCGCTTTTTTGTTATAATAACTGTAAGTCTATCATTTATTATTGGAAATAATATTGGCAGACCTACGCCGGTTGACACGCCTGATCCATTTAAAATAAAATATTCAAGTCGAATTGGAGATCACCCCTTTCCCACTAACCCCATGAGTGATCGAGCACGTGGCTATTTAATGCAAGGCAAGGCACAGACAGCCATCATTAATTATGGCAATTACATTGATATTGAAGTCAACCCAAATGGTGCCTGGGGAGAATATGCATATCTGTATGAAGTCTCCTTTTTAGCTGGAATACCAGGGCACTCTTATTCCTCAAATCATACATGGTCCAACATAGAAACAATTGCAGATGAAGAAGGCATACCTATCTATAGTATCTGGGAGTCTAGGAATGCATATGAGGCTTGGTTTGAAAATGGTGACACAAATTTTGTGGGTATCCTCTTCAATGCTGCAGATGATGATGGAATTTGGGAGCCTGATAGTATTTCCAAAAAAAATTCCATAAATGAGATCAATGGATATAACCAATGGCTAATTGATTCTGAATCAAACAAAATAATACTGAGTACCCCAGGTGATCTCAACCCAAATAAATCTACTTCAAGAATTGGCCTTATCTATCCATGGGCACTCCGACCTAAATTGATAAGTCGAGAAGAACAATTCGATTATTACGATTATGGTAATGATCAAGAAGAATGGACTGAAGATGATCACTATGTCTACTACGGTGCGAATACTGCAGAATCGTGCCTGAGCTATTATTCACCAACCTATAATACTGACTGGCACGCATCTACAGATGCTAGATCAAAAACTCATAATACAGAAACTTCTGCTGGTGATCTTTTTGGCAATACATATGTTACAGACCCTGCAGACACCTACCCACTATTAGCGCATTCAGGCTACGGATCTACATGGCCAAAAAAAATTAACCCACTCACAAATCAATTAGAATCCTTCTGGCCTGGCTGGTGGGCCCAAGACTATAATATTAATCTACCTGGTTGTTCTCAGTCTCGTAAAGACCCTGACTGTTGGGAAGATGTACCAGGGAGATTTATTTCTGATATGGATATATATCTTGAATTTGATGATCGATGGGCCCATAGAGGAAATCAGGTTAACACTAATAATGAATACGAACAAACAGGGTACGCAATGGGATTACGAGTTATGTCGGAAGCTCATTCCTATGGTGTCTCATATGCTGAAGATATTTTGTTTGTTACAGTAAAGGTTAGAAATGAGAGTGGTGACTGGTGTGCTGAGGATGAATATGGTATCCCTATATTAGATGAGAATGGTAACCAAATATGCGGTGAAGGAATGATTATGCCAGATGGAACGAAGCTAAATCGCGGTAAAGGTTTTAACTATTCTGGAGTAAGTCTTGGATTTTGGAATGATGGCGTGATATTAACCAGTGATAAATATGGTAACTCAAGCTATTGGTCCAGTGCTGACGATTATATGAAATATTACTGGGAAGTTTTTGAAATTAATGACGAACGTATGCTAATCAGTATGGCTATGATTGGGGATTATGATGGTTATTCAGGGATTGCAGGTTATGCAATGGATCCCGATACTCCCAGTCCTGGTAATGAATTTGGAATTGTTGCAACACAGTTATTGGATTCACCAAGAGCAACTTCACCGGTTGATCTAGATCGAGATGGTGTGATCGATATCTTTCCAGGAGAACCTTTGAAGATGACAGATTGGCACTGGGTTGACTGGTACCTCCGTCCTGGTGTGACTCATCCTGAAAGTTTATCTGGAGACTGTTATGCAGGAACTCCTGGATGTCCTCAAGCTAGAAACAAAGAAGAAATATTTTATAAAATTATGATTGGTGATACAACAAACATAAGTCAAAATGAGCATGCATGGCATTTTCATACTCAAGATCCTGGTACAGATCTAGCAGAAGATTTGAACCCACATTTCGATTCACTTGAAGGTATTGAAGAAGAAATGGTTTTCCAGAGACCACCTGAGGGTGTAGACCCACTTGTATTAATGACCTGCGGTCCTTTTGACCTACCTGTAGGACGAGAAGTCCCATTCTCATTCTGCATCATATTTGGTCAAGATGAAGAAGATTTAATAAATAATGCACGCTTTGCCCAAGTAATGTATAACTCGAAATACCAGGGATTTACACCACCAAATAGACCTAATGTTCTTGCAGAGGGTGAATCAGGTAAAGTAAAAATATATTGGGGTGATAATGCAGAATCATCAAAAGATGTGGTAACAGGATATTCTGATTTTGAGGGATATAAGATTTATAAAAGCAATGATGGTGGCGAGACATGGGGTAACGCAGAAAATATGATCTATGATAGAAATGGAATTTTTGTTGGATGGCAACCATTTCAACAGTTTGATCTTTCTGCAGAAATGGATTCACTACACTGTGTGTATGAAAATAGCTATGATTGTGTACCGCAATTATCAAGAGGACATTCCATAAGCGGGCAAGATCCTTACTTTCCTTGGTTTCATCTTGGTAATGACACTGGGTTAGATATTATACGTCTTACAGAACCATATATTGTTGATGGGAAATCATTTACCTATATGTTTGAAGATAACAATGTTGTGAATGGTATTGAGTACACTTATTCGGTTGTTGCCTATGATATGGGTGTAGAGCCGCCCTACCATGTAAAATACATTGATATTGGTGATGGTCAATTTCAGACGGTGATAGATACAAATTATTCAAACCCAAATAAATGGGCAGATCCAGAAGGGTATGCGTCTTTAGAAAATTCAAAAGGGACTACAGTTCTCGATCGCAATTTTGTTCAGATCTATCCTGGAATATCACCACAGAAAAATCTCAAAAATGTTAAAGTAGTACCCAATCCCTATATTGTAGGATCGAAGTTTAATGAATCAGAACACTTAAGGAGAATTAGATTTACAAATTTAACTTCAAGATGTACTATTAGTATTTTTACAATGTCCGGTGAACTTGTATCTTTATTGAACCATAATAATGATTCTTCAGGCAATGCATTTTGGGATCTGAGAACAATAAACAATCAAGAAGCAAGCCCTGGTTTGTATTTATATCATATTAAACAAACTGGTACGGAGGATAAAGATGTCTTTATTGGAAAATTTGCTGTGATCCGCTGACTAAATAAAAATTAAGCTTGTGAACGAGTAAATACTGGTTCAAATGGTGAAGAAAGAGAAGGATCATAACTATAACCACCAAGATTAAAGGCTAGGATTTCCCTTTCTTTTTCAATACGATTTTGTATAATAAATCGAGCCATCATACCACGGGCCTTTTTAGCAAAAAATGAAATCATTTTTAATTTTCCATTTTTTATTTCTTTAAACTGAGGCGTGATAACATCTGCACATAGAACAGGTCGATCTATAGCTTTAAAGTACTCTACTGATGCACAATTAATTACGATATTCTCTTTATGACTTTTGAGTTCATGATTAATACACTCTGCTAATTCATCATTCCAATAATCATAAAGAGTATTCCCTCTTTTATTTTTCAATTTAGTACCCATTTCAAGTCGGTAAGGCTGTATCAAATCTAGAGGCCTTAAAATTCCATAAAGTCCCGAAAGAATTCGTGTATTATTTTGGGCAAATTTAATATCTGCATCACTCAAATTTTTCGCATCAAGACCAGTATAAGTATCACCCATAAAGGAATATACAGATTCTCTTGAATTACTTGGTTTAAATGACTTATTCCATGCTTGCATTCGCTCCCAATTAAGTATAGCTAGATTTTCACTGATACCCATTAGAGACATCAACTCACCAGGATCCATAGTTTTTATCTTATTAACTAGTACTTCAGTGTCATTTAAAAACTGAGGTAATTCATGATGTTTGGTATGAACAAAGCATTCTTTAGAAAGTTTTTTTGCAGGTGAAAGTACAGTTAGCATAGCTCAAATTTACATATGGTACGATTAATCATATTTATAGAGTTTCCACTATAACATTATTTAAACGTTCTACAAAACCAGAAGGATCCTCTAATTGTACACCTTCCTGTATTAGAGCCTGTTCATAAAGTAGCATTGCTATATCATCAAAGGATTTTTTTCTAGTCTTTTCCTTGAGTTTCAAAACAATATCATGGGCAGGATTTATTTCAAGAATTGGTTTGATTTCTGGCATATCCATCTGCCCCATTGATCGCATCATCTCCTGCATCTGTGCAGTAGGATCATTTTCATCTGCAACAATGCACGACGGTGAATCGTTAAGACGATTCGATATTTTTACATCTTTAACCCTATCACTCAATAGCTTTTTCATCTTTTTCAAAACAGGTTTCAGCGATTTTTCAGCATCCTTATCTTTATCTTCAGAAAAATCATCTGCTGTACTGCTCCGATTAACAGATTTCAGGTCTTTTTCATCATACTTAGGTACAGAAGAAATGATGATTTCATCAATCTCATCATCTAGTAATAATACTTCAATATCTTTTTTCTGATACATCTCTAAAAGAGGTGAATTATTCAATGATATTTTATTTTGACCAGTAATATAATAAATTGCTTTTTGGTCTTCTCTCATCCTTTCTACATATTCTCTTAATGAAACAAGACCGTCATCTTTAGTTGATTTAAACCTAAGTAATTCTGTCAAAGCTTCTTTATGCTCAAAGTCCTGATAGACTCCTTCTTTTATCAATCGACCATACTGTCCAAAGAATTCACCATATTTTTCCTTATCTCCAGCAACTATTTTAAGTTTATCTAATATTTTTTTTACTGAATTTGATCGAATCTTGGCCATTATCCGGTTTTGTTGCAATATTTCACGGCTCACATTTAATGGAAGGTCTGATGAATCAATCACTCCTTTCACAAATCGAAGCCACGGCGGTAAAAGTTCCTTATCATCCTCAGTAATAAAAACACGGTTCACATAGAGCTTAACTCCAGATTGGTAGTCAGCTCGATAAATGTCTGGAGATGCTTTCTTTGGAATAAAAAATAAAATAATAAATTCTAAATTACCTTCAGCACGAAAATGTACCCAATCAAAAGGATCTTCCGTATCATTGGAAAAAGATTTATAAAATTCTTTGTATTCCTTTGCCTTTATTTCTGTTTTGGATCTAGTCCAGAAAGCTTTAGCATCATTTACCTGTTCTGTTTTTGGTTTCCTGCTTTTCTCCTTACCATCTTTATCATAATCTATTTCAGCATATGTTAAAAAGATTGGGAAATCAATATGGTCAGAATATTTCTTTACTAAACTCTCAATACGCCATCGACTTGCAAATTCTTTTCCTTCTTCATTCAAATGGAGTGTGATAGATGTACCAATATCCTTTTTAACATCTTTTTTTATTTCAAAACCATTCTGACCATCACTTATCCATCTCCATCCTTCTTTATTGCCTGCCTTTTTACTAGCTACTTCTACACGGTCGGCAACCATAAAACTTGAATAAAAACCAACCCCAAACTGACCGATTAATTGGGAATCTTTCTTTGCATCTCCAGAAAGCTTTGACATGAAGTTCTTTGTTCCAGACCGTGCAATGGTTCCTAAGTTATCTTGTAATTCTTTTTTACTCATCCCTATACCCGTGTCAGTAATAGTTAGTGTCGCATTATCCCCATCCTGAAACTCCAGACTTATTTTTGGATCAAAAGACATTGATTTGAAATCATCCTTTGTTAGTGTCAAATATCTTAGTTTATCTAAGGCATCTGAAGAATTTGAAATGAGTTCTCTAAGAAAAATTTCTTTATGTGAATAAAGAGAGTGTATGATCAGTTTGAGTAACTGACTGACTTCAGTTTGAAAAGGCTGCTGGCTCAATATTTTCTCCTAAGTTTACTTTTAAAATTTGAACGTATAATATTTTGCTTTTTACAGGCAGGGAAAATAAAAATACATTATCCAAAAAATCCACATTGATTATATATTGTTAATCAATTTTTAATCTGATTAACTAAATAGAATTACGAATTTTTTCCAAAAGATTTTTTGTCATCTCTATACCTTGCATTTCATCCAAAGTATTTCCTTCATATTCTATACCAATATATCCTGTGTAATCCGCACTCAATACAAGATCCATCATCTTATAATAGTCTGTATTGATTTCATTACCATTCGAATCAAATTCATGACTCTTAGCACTAACTGCTTTAGCATAAGGCATTAATTCTTTAATACCAATATAGCGATCATACCACTCATCATTATCAAGTCTAAAATTACCAAAATCGGGTAAAGTACCACACCGAGGATGATCAACTTTTTTCATTACAGCAGCGAGCCATTTACCATTGGATGAAAGACCGCCATGGTTCTCAACGATTGTATTAATATCCAAGCTTTCACCAAACTCAGTTAAACTCCGGAGTCCATCAGCGGCAAGATCTAATTGCTGATCATATGACCCAGCGCTCCTTGCATTAACTCTTATAGAATGACAACCCAAAAATTTTGCTGCTTCTGCCCACTTATAATGATTTTCAACTGCCTTATTTCTCTTAATCGGATCTGGGTCACCCAAATCTCCTTCATTATCGCACATAATCAATAAACTCAATACACCAAGATCATCTGCTCTTTGTTTCATATCAGTTAAATATCTTGCATCGTTAGCTTTATCAAAGAAAAACGTATTTACATACTCTACAGCATTGATATCAAAATCCTTCTTTGCAATCAAAGGAAAATCAATATGATCCATATCACCTGAATATAGCCTGCGGTGTAGAGACCACTCTGCGAGAGATATTTTAAATGGCATTGCCTTATTTCTGCATGATATGAGATTTGGAAAAGAGAGACCACCAATTACTACAGCAGTGGATTTAATAAAACTTCTTCTGTTCAATGGATAATTTTATAGTTTTCTAATACGGATATTTTTATACCATACTTCACCGTGATCACCCTGAAGACCAATCCTCCCTGAATTTGCTTTAGAAAAATAGGGCATATTTCTAAATTTACTGTTGGCGATTAATTTATTTAACGCTTCACTTTTATAATCATACTCTAGGATTTTTGTTCCATTTAACCAATGTTCAATATGGTTGTTCTTAGAAAGAATCCTGACCTTATTATACCCACCAAGTAACTTCAAAACCTTATTCTTAGGAGCGATCAAATCATACAATGCACCTGCGGATGTAACATCTCTTAATCGATCTTGATGACCTAAATCATCAAGAACCTGCATCTCAGGCGCAGATTGCCAGATATAGTCTCCTTCTTCTGTAGCAAAATAAAATATACCACTATTGCCACCTGATTGGAGTTTCCACTCTAACTCTAGTTCAAAATCCTTATAAATATCATCTGATATAATATCTACCCCATGTTTTCCTTTAAGAGTCTTTAGACTTTCATCATTAATTTCCCAAGCATCCCATGGAAAAGAATCCATTCCATAGCCACGCAATCCTTTAACATTTTTGCCATCAAAAAGATAAACCCAATCCGTTTCATTTTTACTACATGAGATAATAATTAATGTTAAAAGTATAGAAAATAATCTTACCATATTATAGTCCTTAATTCTTAGGGTTCCACTCACCTTTTGCAACTGCAGGAATAAAATCATCAAGGTCAGGAGGCGGGAACTGTATAGTTTTATCTTGTTCTGCACTCATATAGGCAGACATAAGTAATTCTGTTACCGCTAAACCATCACTAAAATTTTCACTTGGTCGTTTTCCCGCTAAAAAACTTTCAACCATATGTCGATTCTCTGCTGTGTAACCATATGCATCCGTCTCACTACTTACAACTGGCATCTCACCAGACTCTGCATTTTGTTTTTCTACAAGGTCTTCACCCTCAGCACCGGCTACTTTCCTACTAAAGAAAACTTTTAAATCTGAATCTAGAGTATTAACAAACATTGAGTACTCTGGTCCAAATAACTCCATACTCAACCGTAAACCAGCACCGACAAAACACCATGAAGTTGTTGTCTCAACTACCAGTTTATGACCTACCTCATCCTTATATTCAATAAGTGATCTAGCAAAATCTTCAGCAGGTCGTTTTAAATAATCTGTTTTTCCTTTACTATTCTCACTAAGGATTGCGGCATATTCTGGACGCTGCCATTTCAGGCAGGAAGCATATGCATTCACACTTAACGGTGTTAAAGAATCTCTATTCTTACCAGGCTCAGTAAGCATAAAACGCGCCTCTTCTACAGAGTGACACATCATATCATTAAGAACACCTCCACCCTGAAGCTCTCCTTCCCAAAACCAGGGCATGTGTGGACCACTGTGCTCCTCAGCCGCTCTTGCTAAATAAGGTCTTCCCGTCATTTTTGCTCCACGGGTCCATATAATTTCCTTTCCTCTTGTAACTGATGGAGCAAAGACCTGATTTTCTAGATATCCATCCAACAATTCAACTCTTTGAGTCAATGCCAATACTTTTTTAGCTTCTTTTACATTTCGTCCGAGTGGTTTTTCACAGGTTATGCCAATCAATCCTCCCTTGCCAGATTCAATGGCTACAACAATTTCTTCCATAATTTCAATTCGTGTAAAATTAGGAGCACAAATCCATATTGCATCAATACCTGAATCAGAAACCATGTCAGTGACTGTGTCAAAAACCTTTGCATTGCCTACTCCAATGGTGCGAGCTAATGCAGCCGCCTCTTCAGCAGATGATCTTGTGCGAGACATTACACCTAAAACATCACAATTCCTGACACCAATAAGTGACTGTATATGAAACCTCGTAATAAAACCGCCTCCAATAAATCCAATCCCTAATGTTTTTTTATTCATTTTGGATCTACCTGATTTAATTCTTCTTTAAAAAATAAAAAGAAAAATATAGTAGTTATCAGACCAATAGCTGAAAGAATATACCAAAAGGTTGAAAAATCAAAAACATCGTTAACTGTGTTTTCCTGTTGCAAAAAACCAGATAACCAGCCACCTATTACTGGACCTCCTCCAAGAATTATAATACCAAAAACTGTTTGTGCTGAGTGTCTCACATCTTCATCTGCAAGCTTATCAACATATATATATGCTGCAGCAAAAAAGAATGCATAACAAAATCCGTGGAATGCCTGGCTCGTAACTATTATCCAGATCGGTAGTGTTTCTGTGCCAAAAATAGCATACCGAATACAATAGGCTGCGACACCGATAGTAATGACTTTTTTAAACCCAATTTGTTTTAAAAAATATCCCAGATATGCCATAGTTAATATTTCAGCAAACTGACCAATTGTCATTGCTGGGCCTATCTGACTTTTTAAAATACCAATGGAAGATAAGAAAGGTCCAGTTTGTAAAAAATATATTTGATGTATTATGCTTATAGCAAGACTAGCTACAACTAGTATAGTAAAAGAGTGATAGCGAAATAGCTCAAATGCTTTTTTAAAGGCTAATTGGTCAACAGCATCTTTTTTTGGTGGAGTATGTGGTAAGGTAAAACAAAATGCACCATAACATATAGATATAATTCCGGAGAATTTTAATGCATCTGCCAATCTGCTAGTTACATCTGGGACTTCATTGCCAACAAAAAATGGCGGCATTAACTGAAACTGTAAACCTGTCTGCAGCCATATCATAGGAAACACCCAGCTGGCAGCAATCCATCCTATGGTTCCCCACAAACGAATTTTTGGAAAATCATTCTCCTTATCACTGATATGCGCAAAAGTAATCGAATTAGAAAGAGCAAGGGTAGGCATATATAGAATACTATAAATTATAGATAGCACCAACCATGATTGATAATCTGTTTGAGATGCTGTATACCATTTCACACACCCACCAGTTGTCACCAAAAAGGCAAGTATACGCTCGGTACTAAAATATCTATCCGCAATCTGCCCAGCAATGAATGGCGCTGATATCGCTCCAATCGATCCTGCCAGCCCTAATATCATTCCAATCTGAGAGCCAGTAAAACCAAGACCTCCTTCAGCAACACTCTCAGAAAGATACAGAGCAGTAACTGGCAACCATGCTCCCCACAAAGCATACTGCAGGAACATCATAATACCAAACCGAGAATTAGTATTCATGGATTGAATTAAATTAGTTTACGCTTCACTGGGTCCCACTCTACCCTTCTGCCAGTTAGGTAAGACTCTGTGGCCATAGCGCAAGTAACCGCTTCTTCGAACGCGACATCTACATTACACTTAGGTTGGCCACCTGTTCGAATAGCATCCAGCCAATCTTTAATATGCAAGTGAGTTGGGTCTACCCGTTTACCATCCCTATACGCATAGAGCAATCCTTTATTTGCAAAATATTGTGAAGTGGCAGAAGTAACACCATCAATCTGCTTTGATCCAGGAGAATAATTGTAAATTGGATATTTAGTATTAATAATGCCTTTATCTATCCGGTCTTTATACTGGGTCGATTCACGATCTGCAATTACTCTAAAACCTCCAACACTACCAGCATTGGACTGACCACCAAGAACCATGGTTGCATCATGCCCCATAATTCGATTTCCCCTAGAATTATTACTAGATAGAGTAGCACTATAGAGTACGGTCATATCTCTCTCTGGATATTCTAAGGTTACATGCCATACATCAGGAACATCTCGACCATCTTTATAAAAATATATTCCTCCGGTTGAAGCAGCGTATTTGGGGATACCCATACCCATAATTTGATTTAACTGATCATAATCATGTGAAAATAAATCTCCCGATAAACCTGTTCCATAATCATACCAGCAACGCCACCTGAAAAATCGTTTTAATGCTTCCTGACCAAAAGGTATTTTATTAAGTGATGGCTCTTGAAATGTATCCCAATCAATAGTGTTTATATTGCCATCTTTATGAATATTCCATACCCAGGCACCCCATGGTGAATTACGATTGGTAGTTAATTCAACCAAATTAATAGGACCAAGAAGTCCTTGATGTATAATTTGTCCGGCTTTATCATTGGCTTCGACCTGTCGATTCTGGTGCCCAAGCTGAAGTACCATACCTGTTTTCTTTATCGTATCGTATACATCAATTGCTTCTTGAAATGTTCTGGTCAGCCCTTTCTCACAATATACATGCTTCCCAGCCTTCGCAGCATCTATTGTGATGCGAGAGTGCCAATGATCTGGAGTAGCCACAATTACTGCGTCTATATGATCTTGTGCTAACATTTCGCTGTAATGTTTATATCGTACGGCTGTTTTCTTTGGCTTTCCACCAGGTCGAATATCATTTTGAGAAGCATCGATAGCAAGATCAGCATTAACATCAAAAAGATCACACACACCAACCAGCGAACAATTTAAATCTTCCTGACTCATAAAAGTTGCATAGGCCTTATGTAGGCTGTTTTCTTTTGAAGCAGTATAAGCATAATCAATCCAGCCTTTAGTAGCAAAACCAGCGCCTCGAACTAGATGTGAACCTCTTCCGCCGTATCCAATAACCCCAATATTTAAATGTTTACTATCTGATAGGCTGCTTATAATTGCTGGCGGTTCGTTTTCTTGAACAAGATCCAATAATAAATTTTTACGTTTTAGTGCATCTCCACGAATTTTTATCCAAAGATTAACTAAGAAAAGACCAAATACAGGAATAGTTGCAAGACTTTTTAAAAATTCTCTACGTTTTAAATCTTGATTATTTGTTAATTCATCATTCATAATTTATAATTCCCTCAATTTTTTAAAGATTCAGAAAATAATCGGTCTAAACCAATCAAATGGCTAGTTGGAAAATGATACAATACAAATAAAGCTAGAACTTCAATTAGATTCTTATTAACAATAATATAACTCCCTTCACCAGGTCGTGAGTATTCTAAACCCAAAAATGGCGGTGCAAATAAATAATAGAGCGATATTAGGATCATAGCTCCTAATACAGCATAGCGATTAAAAATACCCAATAAAAGGCACAAACCACAGATGGTTAATCCCCACATATTTATATAATCTGTTATTGTAAGAAGGGTGGGATTTGAGACGATAGCTTTTGCCAAACCTGAAAAAATCCATTTTGAATCTAAGAGATATGCGGCTGAAGACCAGTAAGGATTAATAAGCTTTGAGATACCTTCGTAAAGTATATGCCAGCCAATTAATATACGAAGAATCACAAGTGCATAGAGTTGGGTATTATTGATTAATGTTGAAGAATTTATACTATGTTTTTCTTCCAATATAGTACCTCAATTGATTATAAGTTAGCAAAGGATTGGGATCAAGAATAAGATATCTTTATTTTAGAATCAACATCATCTTTATAATTACCAATCTAATTATGAAATAAATAATTATTTAAAGATAGTCTAACCAAAACTCAATCATTCTTGTTTGTCTATGGATGCGAGCAGGTTTATCACTAAACCCATGTTTTCTCATTGGATAAAATATCATATCAAACATAATATTATTTTTTATTAACTCATCTATAAAACGCCAGGAATTTTGTGGATGAACATTATCATCATATGTACCATGAATTAACAGGAGTCTCCCATGGAGATTTTTCGCACTATTAACAAATGAAGTTTTAAAATAACCATCCGGGTTATCCTTGGGAAGTTTCATTGCAAATTCACCCCATTTTGTGTCATAATAGTGCCAATCCGTAACAGGAGCTCCTGAGATACCTGCCTTAAATTCAGTTGTATTGGTCATAGCATTTAAAGTAAAGCTCCCTCCTCCACTCCAGCCCCAGATACCCACTCTTTCAGAATCTACAAAGTCCTGGGACTTAAGCCATGTTATACCATCTACAATATCAGCCATTTCAATTGGACCCGACATCATTAGATTCACTCTATTTTCCAATTTTTTGCTAATTGCGGTAGCACTTCGATGATCAAATTTGACAATCAAATAACCATTATTTAATAGAATATTATCAAAGAACAGACTTGTACCTTGCCAACGATCAAATACAGTAGGAGCCGAAGGTCCACCATAGACATGGTAGATTAGCGGATATGCTTTTTGGGGATTAAAATTAGTAGGTTTTAGAATTTGTGCAGGCATCTTAAATCCATCAGATGTTGGGATAGTAAATAGTTCTGGTGTTTGTAGTTCCAAATCATTTAAAAGTTCTGGCCGAGGTTCCGCAATTACTTTGATTTTAGATCCATTATCACTATGGAGTATCAGACTAGGCATTTCTGAAATATTTGAATAGGTATCTAAATAGTATCTTCCATTCGGGCTAAAAGATATGCTGTGGACACCATCTTTTTTTGAGATACGTTCCATCTTATTTCCATCTAATTTTATTTTATAAAGATGCCTTTCAATTGAGGACTTTTCCAATGATGTAAAATATACTTCCTTTTTTTCTTCATTGATATTCACGACTGATTGCCTGAGCCAGAAGGGGCCTCCTGATGAACGAAGTGCCCAATTCCCTTTTGTCACTTGATTAATAAGTTTGCCATCATCACTAAAACGATAAATGTGTGCATATCCATCCCGCTCTGACTGCCATAAAAATTCATTTTCATTTAGAAAATATAAATCATCATTAATATTCACCCAGCCTGGATCTGTTTCTGTAAGTAATTTTTGTATTACTTTACCTCTTTTTCGATCAACATAATAAAGATCCAGCTTATCTTGATTCCTATTCATTGTTTGTACAGATAATCGCTTATTATCTGGGTGCCATTTAACTCTGCAAATATATTCGTAAGGATCAAATTGAATCCATTTTATTCTTGGTCGGTCTATTTCAATTATACCAACTCTGACATAAGGGTTTTCTGTGCCTGCTTTTGGATAACGCTGAGAAATGAGGCGTGGTTCTTGAGGTTTAAAATCAACATAATGCATTTGAGTAACCATTGACTCATCTGTCTGTAAAAATGCTAAGCATTTTGAATCATGAGACCACCAGTAAGCTACATCCTGACGGCCAAAGATTTCTTCCCAATAAACCCAAGACAATGTACCATTTAATAAAGTCTCAGATCCATCACGCGTTAACCGTCTTTCTCGATTTTTATTTAAGTCAAATACATACAGATCATTTTCCCGTACAAATGCAATTTTTTTACCATCTGGTGAAAGTCTAGCTGCCTTTTCTTCTAGATCCGTATCAGTAATGCGTAAAAAGGAAGAAGTTTTTATGTTTAGAATAAAAATATCTTTTTTATATATATAGAGAGCACTTTCACCAGATTCATCAAAAGCTAAGGGCCAGTCTAATCCTTTAATAGTATCGTTTAAAGCCTGATTAAGGCTCATTATTGCGCTTTTTAGATCCAACATTGGTTTTAATTCATCAGGATTCTCTGGATCAAACAAAATAAAATTTTGTTGCTCCTTGGGCAACCGAAGATCATACAAGATTGCTAAATTATTTTTCAGCCAAAAAATTTTGGGAACGGTAGCAATAGATTGAGCTTCATCACTTTGGATCCAATGAACAGTCAATTCTTTTTTTTGTTCTTTAGAAAAGAGATTATTAATTAGGCACAGTATTGATAGAAATAAAAAAATATGATTTCTCATAAAATTATTTAATAACCTTTGGCTTATTCCCAGTCATTTCCCAACGTACCAGCTCCACAGGTATATTCCCTAAATTATTAAATTCTTCCATGAATTCTTTCATAACAAAATCTTCTCCATTCATTTCCTTATTTTTAGCATATTCGGTCATTAGCCTTTCAATTAAATACTTTCCTGTGATGTAACAGGTTCCATAGCCTGGTTGGCGTAAATATAGATGCTGTTCAAATTGCAAAAGATGAGGTTCACGCTTCATCCAACCTCTTGGCGTCCAATCAACATGAACCACACCAGCTTCTGCCATAGTCATCTCATTTGCATGGGCATATAATGATCCAAGACCACGTGCAGCGCGCTGCGCAAGCATGATCCATACTATTTCTCTTGATCTTGGGCTATCATCATAAAGTCCTGCATTCATAAACATTTCTTCAACTCCGGTTGCTATACCTTCATTTTTTGAGTCAAAAATATTATATAATAGAGGACCTCTTCTTATAATACTTGAATGGGGATCATCCCTCACTTGTGCTAAATCAAACCACTGATAAAAATGAGAATAGAGCGGT
>CAZPHE010000033.1:0-23837 GCA_964586315.1 uncultured bacterium
TTAAGAGCATATATATATAACTACCTTGGTAATGCTATTATAAGTTTATTTTATGCCCCAGTTTGGATTTAGTTTCATTGTTATTTTATTATTCACTCTAAATCTTAATTACCCTTTGTCCAGTTTAAAGCCGAAGGGTAATTTTATGAAAGATAATCTTTAAAAAAATGAAAATTAAATCTTCGTCAATTGGATTTTTTGTAATCTTGCAATGTATATTTTCTCAGTCAGATGATTTGGATCTTGGTATTGAAACTACAGAAAAGTCAGTCCAGGGAGCATTTGGTGCAGTGACTATTGATGGGAAAATTTGGAACCAGATTGCACTAAGGCCTGTAATGCCTTTTGGGAAACTAGCAGTTGCATTTGATTTGGTACTTTATATTGACCAAGATGGAAATATCCATGATGATGAATGGGACTTTTCTAGTGGTGAAAAGATAAAAAATACAATCATTGATAAGATATATTATATTCGTTATGGTACTCGCTGGGGTGGCAATTATTTCAAAATTGGAGCACTAGATAATGTCACTATGGGGTATGGTATTTTATTAAGTAACTATAGTAATACACTTTTATATCCACAAGTGAGAAAAGTTGGAATGGAATTTCTAACGAAAGCAATGGGTGTGGATGTTAATGGTTTTACTAATGATTTTAAGGAAAATTTGGGTCTTGCAGGTATTCGTCTTTCTGCACCTATCAGTTACGGTTTCAGGCTGGGTGCTTCTTGGGTAGGAGATCGTAATCAATATCTTGGTTTAAGAGACTCTGATAATGATGGGCGTCCTGATCTTGTAGATGATTTTCCTGATGATAAAGATTGGTGGATTGATACTGATGGGGATGGTCTTGCTGATAATATGGAGACTGAATGGGATATAGATGGTGATGGAATTACAGATACACTTGATAGTGGAATACCAGGTTGGAATATGGATACAGTTTTTGTATTAGATAAATCAATACAGAAAAAACCTGAGCCTTTAAATGTTAATGAAGAATCAGAAACATTTAACTCATTTGCATTAGATATAGGAATCCCACTTTTACGCGAAGGCCCGATCTCTGTTGATGTATATGCACAGTTTGCAGCTTTATTGGGTAAAACTTTAGATCCAATTGAAAATAAAGAGACATCAGCAGGTACTGGTTTAATACCATTTGGACTTTCAGCAGGATTTGGTCCTGCTACATTTAATTTTGAATTTAGAATGATGCCCAAAGGGAAATTTGAATTTGGATATTTTAATCGTTCCTATGAAATAGAACGAGCTACCTTTCAGAGTATCAGCGGTAATCAAGGTAAAATAATCACAAAATCAAGTAAACTAGGTACATATGGAAAGCAGAATGGTTTTTATTCATCATTGAATCTTGATCTAGGAAGTATGTTTGATGCTCGGATGGCTTTTCAGAATTTAAATGGTGATCAATTTAATCCAGATTTAAATGTTTTTGAGGAGGCATCTAATCAGAGTTTTACTGCTATATTGAAACTAAAAAAATCTATCAGCAAGATTGAAAAGGCAACCTGGTTTTACCAACAACGAAACGTACCAAATCCATTTGATTTTGAATATTCAGAATCAACAATTACAGGATATAACATAGGTTTACGCCTTGGGAATGGTATGATCCTGAGTTATGTTTTTCGGCGTACATTCCAGGATATGAATGGTGACGGTGATGTGATGGATGATGGTGAAATGATTAATATGACTAGCGTGGAAACAAGTTTTTCTTTCTAATATGAATTCCAAAGATATTCGCAATTCCTTTATAGATTACTTTAAAAGCAAAGATCATAATTATGTACGCAGTGCACCTGTAGTACCCATTGATGATCCAACATTACTGTTTACTAATGCTGGTATGAACCAGTTCAAATCCATTTTTTTAAATCAATCTAAGCCAACCTATCTGAGAGCAGTAAATAGTCAAAAATGTATACGTGTCTCAGGAAAACACAATGATCTTGAAGAAGTTGGTTTAGATACTTTTCATCATACTTTTTTTGAAATGCTAGGAAACTGGTCTTTTGGTGAATATTATAAAAAGGAAGCTATAGAATGGGCCTGGGAACTATTTACACAACAATGGAAACTGGATAAGAATCGTTTATGGGCAACTGTATATAAAGATGATGATGAAGCATTTGAATTATGGAAAAATGTAACCGATATTGATCCTGATAGGTTGATTAGATGTGGGAAAAAAGACAACTTTTGGGAAATGGGAGAAACTGGCCCTTGTGGTCCATGTTCAGAAATACATTATTATGTTGGCGACTCCCCAGATAAACAAATGGCAAGCGGTGTAAATTCATCAGATGAATATTGGGAATTATGGAATCTAGTTTTTATACAGAACAATCGTTTGGATGATGGAACACTAGTTGATCTGCCTGAAAAACATGTTGATACAGGTGCAGGTCTAGAAAGAATTGCCACCATTTTGCAAGGGGAAAGAAGTAATTATGATACAGATTTATTTTTACCAATTATAAATGCACTACAACTACTTGCTGGATCATCATATCAAAATGACCCTATCCCTCATCGCGTCATCGCAGATCATATTAGGATGCTCTGTTTTTCAATAGCAGATGGTGCACTTCCATCTAATGATGGAAGGGGTTATGTATTAAGAAGGATTTTAAGAAGAGCCGCACGATTTGGAAGAAGTATTGGTTTAGTGGATCCATTTCTCTATGAATTAGTTCCGGTAGTAGGAAAAATCATGGGAGATGTATTTCCTGAGATTTTAGAAAAAAAGACACATATTAAAAATGTTCTACTTTCAGAAGAAGAATCGTTTAACAATACACTGGATCGTGGACTAAATCATTTTGAAAAGATTATTGGGTCCATAGATGGATCAAATATCAGTGGTAAAAATGCCTTTAAACTTTATGATACCTATGGTTTTCCACTTGACTTGACTCAGCTTATAGCGAGGGAAAAAAATCTCAGTGTTGATGAAAAAGGCTTTGAAGATTGTATGAATCAGCAAAAACAAAAATCAAAAACTGCTGGAAAATTCAAAGCACAATCAGAGCAACTGCAATGGGTAGAATTAACAGAAGGTGAAGATTCAAAATTTTTAGGATATAATAGAACTGAAACTTTTTCAAATATAATACAGTATGCAGAAGAAAATAATATAATATATCTTGTTCTGGATCAGACTCCTTTTTATGCTGAATCTGGAGGACAAGTTGGGGATCAAGGTACAATAACAGGGGAGAATATTTCGTTAAAAGTATTAGATGTTAGAAAAGAGAATGATTCATTTATCCATATATGCGAAGGTAATATTATTAATGCAAATGATAAGGTTCATTGTAAGGTAGATGTATTGAGACGGCAATCAATAAAAAAGAATCATACAGCCACACATCTTATGCATAAAGCATTAAAAACAGTATTAGGGCAACATGTTAATCAAGCAGGATCCTTGGTACATCCTGACTATTTAAGATTTGATCTTACTCATTTTGAAAAAATTTCAAAACATCAAATCCAAGATATAGAAAAAATGGTAAATGATCAAATAATTATGAATACACAGTTAAATGTATCAATGCAAAATTTTGATGATGCAAAAAAAGATGGTGCTGAAGCGATATTTGGGGAAAAGTATGGTGATGAAGTAAGAGTTGTCACAGTGGGCGATTACTCAATGGAACTCTGTGGGGGTACCCATGTTGATCGTACGGGTGATATTGGTTTATTTAAAATTATTGAAGAGTCTTCATTAGCTTCAGGTGTTAGGAGGATTGTTGCTTTGACTGGCCTTAAAGCAGTCTTAAATATGCAAGATAATTATTCTGTTCTGGATGGCCTCCAGAGTTTATTAAATACTCCACCATCTGATATGATTCAAAGAGTAGATAGTTTATTAAAAGAAAAGAAGAGTTTGAAAAAAAAAATAAAAAACCGATTATCAACAAATAAAGATTTGAATATTTTTAATGATATAGAGACTATTAATAATCATCAACTAATTATTAAAAAGGTAAGTGTATCAGATATGAATGAACTAAAATCGTTAGGTGATATTGTTTTTAACAAACTTTCAAATGGTGTAGCTGTATTTTTTGCAGAAGGAGATGAAAAACCAATAGCGGTTGCTGTTGTTACAAAAAATCTTACTAAAAAAGGTATTAATGCAGGTCTCATAGCAAAAGATGTTGGTGCATTTATGGGTGGTGGTGGAGGTGGAAAACCTCACCTTGCATCTGCAGGTGGTAAACATAAAGCTTCTATCATTGATGCAATGGATCAAACAAGAACATTAATATTGAATATTTTAAATGGGTTATAAAAATGCAATATAAAAGATTAGAGAACGATTATTTTATTTATATCGAAAAAAATGAAAAAGTAATGGAAACTTTAACTCGTTTTTGTATTGATCAAGGAATAGAGAATGCGAAACTGTCTGGAATAGGTGCCGTAAAAGAAACTGAAATAGGTGCTTATGATACACTAGCAAAAAAATATATAAGGCGGAAATCTCCTGATGTATTGGAGCTTATTAGTTTTGAAGGAAATGTTACTTTAAAAGATAAAAGTCCTTTTGTTCATGCACATGTTGTTTTATCAAATCATGATATGAATACATTAGGTGGACATTTATTCGAAACTACTGTTGCTGCCGTGGGGGAATTTTTTCTAATGAAATTTGATAATAATGCATATCGGAAACTTAATGAAGATGTAGGTCTACCTTGTATTTGTTTGGAAGATCAATTTTAATCTAATGAATAAAAAAATAATTCATACACCTAATGCTCCTCAAGCTATTGGTACATATAATCAGGCAGTTGCAATCAAGGATTTAATATTTACTAGTGGGCAAGTTGGTTTAGATCCAGTTACAGGGACATTAGTTGAAGGCGGGATTAAAGATCAGATTGAACAAGTTTTAAAGAATATTGATTCAATTCTAAATGACGCAGGGCTTAGTAGGAAAAATATCATAAAATTAACCGTATTCCTTATTGACCTTAGTCAATTTAATATGGTCAATGAATCCTTTAAAGCTTTTTTTATGGATGTTGAATTTCCTGCACGTTCAACTGTAGAAGTCTCTAAATTACCTTTAGATGCTTTAGTCGAAATTGAGTGCATTGCTTCTAGGTAAGTCAATATTGTTTAAAAGACTTATTATTTTGGTTTTATTAATCAGTGTTACTAAAACACAAGATTTAAAAGAAAACATACATAAAGACCCGAAGAAAGCATTTTATTTTTCTTTAGTCCCCGGTATGGGGCAGATTTATAATGGTAAAACTATAAAAGCAGCCATGGTTATCGGATTAGAAATAGTCACATACACTTCTTGGAAAGAGAATCGTTATAAGTATAACGATTATCATCAAAATAATTTTCCGCTTAAAAGACATCGATACTTAGAAAAAAGAAATAAATATGCTTGGTGGATCGCGATTATTTACGCTTATTCCATGATTGATGCTATTGTGGATGCACATCTACATTCATTTGATCGTCTAATGGATAGTCCAATCAAACAAGAAAATAAGAAAGAGGAAAACTATGCAGAATAGAGAACAATGGGGATCAAGACTAGGATTTATTCTAGCAGCATCTGGATCAGCAGTAGGGATTGGAAATATTTGGAAATATCCGCATATGGCTGGACAAAATGGTGGCGCAGCATTCACACTTGTTTATCTCTTATGTATTTTAATTGTTGGTATGACGATTGTTATTGCAGAATTCGCGATTGGCAGAAATACTCAACTTAGTCCTGTAGGAGCTTTTGAGAAACTTTCTCCAAACACAGATTGGAAGTGGGTGGGTTTTCTTGGAGTCGCATCAGCTTTCGTGATCCTTTCTTTCTATGGTGTAGTAGGTGGTTGGATTTTAAAGTATATCTTTATTTCAATTACTGGTGGTTTTGAAGCGCTAAATAATAATCCAGATGTAGCTGAAACGTTATTTATCACATTTACTGAAGCAACCTGGTCTCCGATATTTTTTCAAATTTTATTTATGGGCCTTTGTGTCTTTGTAATTATTAATGGTGTTAAAAATGGAATTGAAAATTGGTCAAAAATCATGATGCCTATCATTATTGTATTATTATTTATTTTAGCAATACGTGGTTTAACACTTCCTGGAGGAAGTAAAGGTTTAGAATTTCTTTTTCTACCCAGATTCTCAGACCTTACAGCTTCAGCTATTGTCTTAGCATTGGGACATTCTTTTTTTACTTTAAGTTTAGGCATGGGTACAATGATTACCTATGGTAGTTATCTGGATAAAAAACAAAATTTATTTAAATCAGCTCTTTGGGTTATTTTATTAGATACAGCAATTGCTATGCTAGCGGGTGTCGCAATTTTTACAACAGTTTTTGCTTTAGGTGCTGACCCTGCGGGTGGACCTGGACTCATATTTTTCATTTTACCTTCTGTATTTCCACAATTAGCATATGGTTCAATTTGGGGTACTTTATTCTTTGGATTACTTTTTATGGCTGCTTTGACATCAGCTATTTCTATATTAGAAGTAGTTACTGCTTATTTCATTGATCAAAAAGGTTGGTCCAGAAAAAAAGCAACTATTCAGTTTGGTGGTATTATCACTGTTGTGGGTATTTTTTGTTCTCTTTCATTAGGAAGTTTCAACATTACAGGATTTTTAGGTGAAGGGTTTGCTAATGTTTTAGGTGAAACTTTCTTTGATGTAATGGATAATTTGTCATCAAAATATATGTTGCCTATTGGGGGAATGTTTACTGCTATTTTTATACTCATAAAATGGGGAGTCCCTTCATTTATCAAAGAAATTAACCACCAATTTATTGGCGAAGATAAAGACGTTTTAATTGTGAAATTTCTTTGTTTTGTTTCAGCTCTAGTTGTTTTCTTTATTATTATAAATGAGTTTATTTCAACTCTGACCGGAAAAGCAATTATTGGATAAATATAATGGTTGTCGCCCGTTTATTTCCAAAGAATTCAACTTATTTTAACAAATCAAAGGATTATTTTATTAAACTAGGTAGAATTATGGACTCAAATGGTTGGATGCAATTATTTCCAGTTTGGACACTTGTGGTAGCCGGGATAGTTATAAATAATAACTATAATGATAGATACATTTACTGGGAATGGTCTGGTTGGATGAATGGTTCAGTAAAACTACTCCTTGTAACATTTGGTTATTTTTTATTTTTAAAACCAAAGCAACTTTGGTACCCAGGCAAAAATATATTAAATCAAAAAGAAGTTATTCGTCATATTATTATAGCAATCACGTTATTATTTATTGGATGGGTAAATTTAGATAGTGCTTTTTCAAAGCTTCCTTTAATTATACCATATTGTTTTGCATTTGTATCATGCTTGATGGTTTTCCAATTTCCTTTGGAACTTGACAAGGAGAAAGGAATTTGGAATCATTTTGGTTGGCACAATAAAATTGAAATGTTTTCTATATCGATTATATGCATGATTATTGCCTTGCTTTCGGGTATTTATTTTGATGATCCTATTTTAAGTACTTCAGCTGCTGTAGCATTCCCTTTTCCTTTTATTGCCCTTATATGGCCAAATCATGTAAGACATTTACAGCGCGCAAGACTTTTTCCACTTTTTACTTTTTCTATGTTTTTATGTGTACGTGTACCTTGGTTTTTGATTCCTCTCAGTATTTTATTTTTTGTTGTAAGGACAATTAATTTCTTTCGGTATGGTATTGTTTATCCATCTTTTGGCGTTGATTTTTTAGAAGAAGACTAATTATGTACGATGCGATTATTGTTGGTGCAGGACCTGCAGGATCTACTGCAGCACTTTATGCAGATAGGTTAAATCTAAATTGCATTATGGTTGATAAGGCTATTTTCCCGAGAGATAAGATTTGTGGTGACGCATTATCTGGGAAAAGTGTTAGAGTGATGCAAGACCTTAACCTTATTGAAGAAGTTGAAAAACTAGATGGATCAGTCATTAATCGGATTACATTTGGAAGTCCAAGCCATAGTGAGTTTAATGTATATTTAAAAGGATCTGAAAATAATCATCATATCACGAAAGGTTTTGTTATCCCTCGAAAAATTTTTGATTATTATCTATTTAAAAAAGCAGAAAGTGTTACCGATACAATCCAAGGATTTAAAGTAAAGGATCTAGTCTATGAAAATGATAGGCTCTCTGGAATAAAAGGTATTACAATAGATGGGAATGAAGAAACAATATATGCACCATTAGTTCTGGGATGCGATGGTGCAAACTCAATCATATCTAGAAAAGTAGGTTTGTATGAAATGAATATGAATCATACTTCTGTTGCAATTCGTTGTTATTACAAAAATGTAAAAGATTTAACAGATCAGATAGAGCTTCATTATGTTGATGAAGTAAAACCAGGATACTTTTGGATTTTCCCTGCTGGAAATGGGAAAGCAAATATAGGTATTGGACTTAGTAAGACTATTGCAAAAAAAGATAAACGTACTTTGAGCCAAATTATGGATGAAATAATCCATTCAAGTTATTTCAAGGATCGGTTTTCTGATGCAAAACCATTGGAAAAACCAGTAGGATGGAATCTACCTATGGGAAGTATACATAGAAAAAATTATGGTGACGGATATATGCTTCTTGGCGATGCAGCCGGTTTAATTGACCCATTTACCGGAGAAGGAATCGGGAATGCAATGGTAGCTGCAAAATATGCTATACAAGTTGCTTCAAAAGCAAAAAAAGAAACTGACTATTCAGAGCAACAATTAAAAGAATTTGATAAGTTGCTTTGGGGTGAAATAGGTAAAGAATTACGTACTAGTACTAAATTACAATCTCTTTCTCGATCCAGTTTCCTTTTAAACTTTATTATTAATAGGGCTTCACGTAATGAAGAAGTAAAGGAAATAATTTCTGGAATGTTATCTAATGAAATTCCTAAAGATGAATTATCTAATCCTTTATTTTATTTTAAAATCTTATTTTCCTGAAGGTTCTATTTTTTGGAAAGAACAGCATTACTAGAAAAACTAAATCTATCATCTTTTACAGCGTTTGATTTTGAGACTACTGGACTCGATCCTTTACAGGATAAGATAATTGAAATAGCTGCAATACGTTTTGAAAATGGTGTTACCTCTGAACGTTTTGTAAGACTCATCAATCCTGGAAGAAATATTCCTAAGTTAATTACAGAGATTACGGGTATTACTAATGCTATGGTACTTGATGCTCCAAACGAAGATGTTATTGTCGATGACTTTTTGAACTTTTTGGGTAATAGTCCACTTGTTGCTCATAATATAAAATTTGATAAATCATTTCTTAATCAATTATGTAAACGTCACCATAAAACTGAAATAGATTGCATTGAATATGATACTCTACAATTAGCGAGGAGCCTTCTTTTTGATCAACCAGTCTTTAATCTTAGTGCATTGGCAGATTATTATGGTTTTTCCAATGAAGGTGCACATAGAGCAGAAAATGATACAAAAATTACAGGTAAGATTTTTTTGGAATTAGTAGAAGAAATTTCTAGGTATCCTCTTGAAGTGATTTCGAATATAAATGAATTCATTCAAGGTGCTGGTATTCCAAATCATCAATTGTACAGTAACCTTGGAAATGAATTACTAAAAAAGAGTGACAAAAAAAAAGGTTTAATAAAGCGAAAAAAGATACCAGAATCAAATGGAAATACTTTCATTTATAATGGCATAAAAAATATAGAAACATTATCAGTAGAAGATGTGTTTGGTTCTAATGGATTATTATCTAGAGTGCATCCTAATTTTGAAAATCGATATAATCAAGGGCAGTATTCTCATGCGGTTGATGAAATATTATCTTCTAATAGATGCATTGGAGTTTTAGAAGCAGGTACAGGCCTTGGGAAATCTGTGGCTTATCTTTTTGGCGCAATTAAGCAATCATTAATCACAGATGATGATCATCCAGTGGTAATCGCTTGTCATACAAAGCATTTACAGGATCAATTATTTCATAAAGACTTACCATTGTTAGCGAAAGCCCTAAATGTGTCTTTAAAAGCAGTGATTCTAAAGGGTAGAAAAAATTATATTTGCAAGACAAGATTTAATTGGTTGATTTCCGAATCTAAAACCTTGGATAATATTGATATTGAAGCCCTAATCCCTTTATTATTTTGGATGTACTGGACTCAGACCGGAGATATTTCTGAATGTTCCGGATTTTTAAATGCACGTCGTAATTGGTTAAAATCTGCAATTTGTAGTGATTCAGGGTTTTGTAATGGTGATATATGTAATAGAAATGATGGTTGCTATTATGGTAGGTTAAAAAAGATCATTTTTCATGCAAATATTATTGTTGTAAATCACTCTTTATTAATGGCTGATCTAACTCAACAAGGGTTATTGCCAAACTATAATTCTGTTATTATTGATGAGGCTCATAACTTAGTTAAATCAGCTTATGATCAATTTAAAATAGAGTGGAGTGAATCACAAATTGCATATCATTTGGCCACAATAGATCCATCATCTCCTCGTTCAGCTCGTTGGAATAACATATTAAACCACATTAGTGATATAAATCCCGAAATAAGTAAATATCAGAAACAACTTAAATTGGAGATTAAAGATTCTCAGAAAAATCTAAAAAATTTAATGGATGAACTGACTGAAAATAACCAAGATAGATTCACTCCAGGTAAGGCATACCAAGATAAACCTATACTGGGGAGCATAAATAAAACTTATGCTCCAGTACAGTCAGATATTAGATTAATGAAGAATAGTTTTCAAAAAGTATTAAATATATTAGAGAAAATAAAAACGCTAATTCTTGGTCTGGATTCATCTCGATCTAACTATCCAATATTGCATGCGACAGTTGACAGTGGTTTAGAAAAGGTTTCGGATCTATTAAATACTTTAATGCATTTAACTGAGAACCAAGATGCAGAATGGGTTTATTGGTTAGAAGGACAGTATCAAAACCTTAATTCTGAGCAAGAAAAACTTAATCTTTCTCTTAATGCTTCTTTAGTAGATGTCTCAAACACATTATATTCTTCTTTTTTTAAAAATCTTGACAATTGTATACTCACATCAGCAACATTAAAAGTGCAAGATTCTTTTGATTATTTTTTAGGACGAACTGGATTGGAACAATTTGGTGATATTATAACTAAGGAATATTTAAGTCCATTTTTATACAATGAGCAGGTAAGCTACCACCAATATGGTGGAGCAAGAGAGATATCAAATGACCCAAAAACAATTGGAGACTTAGTATTCTACCTGAACCAAACTTTTTCTCAAAGGACAATGGTATTGTTTACATCCTTAAAATTGCTAAGTGATACTGCAAAACATATAAGATCAAAACCTGGAGGTAAAGATTTACCACTATTTGCACAAGTCAGAGGTGCGTCAAAGCCAGCAATTATAAAAGGTATGCATCAGAATCCAAATGGTATACTATTTGGGACAAATAGTTTTTGGGAAGGAGTCGATCTTCCGGGTGATTTATTAGAAATTTTAGTTTTGGTAAAGCTACCATTTGATGTTCCAAGTGAACCATTATTTAAATCTTACTCAGAATTTATCAATAAAATGGGCGGAAATAGTTTTATGGAATTTAGTTTACCTGAATCAGTAATTCGTTTCCGTCAAGGCTTTGGACGATTAATTAGAACAAGCTACGATGCTGGGAAATTCATTTGTTTAGATAATCGTATTGTGGTCAAGAGATATGGTGAAATATTTAATCAGTCTATTCCAATTGATATGAAACTTTTCTCAGATATTAATTCAATTAGATAAAATATTTCAATCTTTGGAATGAATCAATATTTACTTATAAATTAACAAATGGGAGCTATATCTGTTTCAACCAAAACAATAACATTTCGCCAATTCCAACCCTTTTTTAATGGACCCGTAAGTGTACGTTTAACTAATGATTCAATAAGTAATATAAATAAATCTCATAAACATTTAAGTATCAAATTAAATGAAGGGAAATCCATATATGGTGTTAATACAGGTTTTGGAAATCTGAGCCATATTAAGATTGATTCAAGAGATTTAAAAAAGTTGCAAATTAACTTGGTTCGTAGCCACGCATCAGGAATAGGAGACCCTTTAGATTTAGGAATTGTACGTACTCTGCTTTATTTAAAATTATTAACCTTTGCCAAAGGCTATAGTGGGGTAAGACTTGATGTAGCAAAAAAAATTATCCAATTTATTAATAAAGATATTATACCTGTTATACCTCAAAAAGGTTCAGTAGGTGCAAGTGGTGATTTAAATCCTTTAGGGCATATGACACTATGTCTTATTGGAGAAGGAGAAGTCTTTTTTAGAGGGGGTAGGATTAAGACAAAGACTGCATTGAAACAAGCAAGAGTTAAACCTTTAATTTTACAACCTAAAGAAGGTCTTAGTCTTATTAACGGTACTCAAGTATCTACTGCTATTGCAATTAAAGCTTTATTAAAAGGTGATAATTTACAGAAAATGGCAGATGTTGCTGGTGCAGTCTCTGTTGAAAATAGTTTTTCCAGTAGGGATGTCTTTCATCATGAAATACATTCCCTTAAAGTCCATCCAGGACAAAGGATTTCTGCAAAAAATGTTTATAAGATGTTAAAAGGTAGTGAAATTGTTAAATCTCATAATAATTGCGGAAAAATTCAAGATCCCTATAGTTTTCGGTGTATACCCCATATCCATGGTGCTTGTAGAGATACCTTCTCACATGTAGTAAAAATGGTAAATAATGAGATTAATAGTGTAAGTGATAATCCGATAATTTTACAAAATGGGAATGTGGTAAACTCTGGACATTTTCATGCAGAACATATTGCTCAGTCAATGGATCAATTATCGATTTCTTCTTCTGAATTAGGTTCTATCTCTGAAAGGAGAATTCATTATTTTATGAAAGGTATAGATGATAAAATACCACCTTTTGTTACAAATCTACCTGGTATAGAATCAGGGTATATGATGTCTCATGTTACTGCCAGTGCCCTTGCATCTGAAAATAAAACATTATCTCATCCTGCTAGTGTTGATTCATTGCCTACATCTGGTGGGCAAGAGGATCTTGTAAGTATGGCGCCTTGGTCAGGTTATAAGTTATTAAATATTCAAAAAAACTTAAGTATTATTTTAGCGATAGAGTTAATAGTTGGAGGAGCAGCAAATCGTATTGCATCCTCGAGCCTCAAACCAGGCAAAGGTACTGGGCCGATCTTAAGGCAGTTAAAAAAATATTGTTCATATAATAAAGGCGATCGCAGCCTTTCGCCTGAGATTGATTCAGTCTCTTTACAAATTCAATCGGGAAAATTATTGAAAATTATTTCAAATTATATCAGACTGGAGTAATAGTGAAAAATCGTCCACCTTTTAAACAAGCACTAACTTTTGATGATGTACTATTAGTACCACAAAAATCAACAGTTTTACCAAATGATGTTAATTTAAAAACAAATCTCACAAAAAATATTGAACTTAATATTCCTATTATTAGTGCAGCAATGGACACTGTTACAGAGAGTGAAATGGCAATTTCCCTTGCGAGGACTGGTGGTATGGGAATTATTCATAAGAATTTAAATATAGATGATCAAACTAATATGGTAGATAAAGTAAAGCGATCTGAAAGTGGTATGATTTTAAACCCTATTACAGTTGATGAATCTTCAACCATTGCAGATGCAAAAAATATCATGTCAAATTATAAAATCAGCGGTCTTCCTGTTGTGAAAAATGAAAAACTAGTTGGTATTATAACAAATAGGGATATAAGATTTGAGATTAATGAAATGCTTAAGGTCTCAGAGAGAATGACATCAGAAAATTTAATAACGGTTCCAGTAGGTACATCTCTTGAAAAATCAAAAAATATATTACAACGCCATAGAATTGAAAAATTGTTAGTTGTAGATGAAAACCGTAATCTTACAGGATTAATTACTGTTAAGGATATACAAAAAAATGAAGATTATCCTGATTCATGCAAAGATAAAAATGGAAGACTTAGGGTAGGAGCAGCAATAGGTATATCAAATGATACTCATGATAGAGTAGCTGCGTTAGCATCTGTAGATGTAGATGTAATTGTAATTGATACAGCTCATGGGCACTCCAAGGGTGTTTTAACTACAATTAAAAAAATAAAAGGTGATTTTCCTGACTTAGCGGTGATTGCGGGGAACGTAGCTACCAATGATGGTACAAAGGCATTAATAGATTCAGGAGTAGATTGTGTGAAGGTAGGAATTGGTGCAGGTGCGAGCTGCACAACAAGAATTATTGCAGGGGTAGGAGTGCCACAACTTACTGCTATAATGGATGCAGTAGATATTGCAAAAAAATATAATATTCCTGTAATTGCTGATGGAGGATTACGATATAGTGGCGATCTCGCCAAAGCATTAGCTGCAGGTGCAGATTCTTTAATGTTAGGCAGTCTGCTTGCTGGAATGGATGAGAGTCCAGGAGAAACAATTCTTTATGAAGGTCGTCAATATAAGTCCTATAGAGGTATGGGGTCAATGGGAGCTATGAGAGAGGGCAGTGGAGATAGGTATTTTCAAGATAATATTGATTTTGCAAAATTGGTTCCTGAAGGTATTGAAGGAATGGTCCCTTACCGCGGACCTGTGCGTAATACAATACATCAGTTAATAGGGGGCATTAGATCATCAATGGGTTATTGTGGTTGTGAAACAATTAAGAAATTTGGAAATAATTCACGCTTTGTTCAGATAACTACTGCAGGAATTAAAGAAAGCCATCCTCATGAAGTAAGAATTGTCAAAGAGGCACCAAATTACCAGATTTCCGATGGATAAATTTTAGCTTAATGAGTTTAAATGACGAGTTACTTGAGCTTTTCTTCTTGCACCAGTATTTTTATGAATTAGGTTTTTATTAACAGCTTTATCAATAATTTTCACCGTTTCTCTATAAACCTTTTCAGCATCAGATTTTGAAGTCATAGCCAATATCTTTTTTATATGTGTGCGCAGTTTTGAAAGACTTTCAATATTTTTAGCTCTTCTTTTTTTATCTTGTCTTTCACGTTTTATCTGTTGTGGATGTCTATCCATAAAAATTTCCTCTAATTTAAAGCTGGGGATATTACATCTACTATAATTCTACTGTCAATGCTCTGTTTTTTAAATTATATATTTAAATATATGGATTTTTAATCGTTATAAAATTTGAAAAAACATATTTGAGTGTTATTTTCATGTTATGAAGAAGATTGAACTATTACAGTCTGTATCGCTTTTCTGGGATTTAACAGAAAAAGAATTAGGGTATATAGCAGAAAAAATGATTGCGAGATCATTTGAATCTGGGAAATATATATTTTTAGAAGATTCAGATGGTGAGCAATGTTTTTTTGTAGTTAATGGAAGTGTAAAAGTAACAAGGTTAAGTAAGGATGGCAAAGAAGTTATATTGGCAATGATGGGTGCCGGAGATTTTTTTGGTGAAATGGCTTTATTAGATGGTGAATCTCGGTCAGCAAATATCATTGCTTTAGAAAAAACTGAAGTTCTTACTCTGAATCGTGAAGATTTTATTGATGTTTTGCAAAGCTATCCGAAAATCTCAATTCAATTACTAAAAGAATTGGCTCTACGCTTAAGAAAAAGTGATAGACAAATTGTGAGCTTATCATTAAGTGATGCTGAAAAAAGGATTGCGTTATGTATTGTGCGTTTTGCAGATGAGCAAGGATTGATCAAAAATGGTCAGGTTAAAATACAAAAAATCCCAATACAACAAGATATTGCAAATATGGCAGGTACTTCAAGAGAAACTGTTTCAAGAGCCATGAAAATTCTCGAAGATGAAGGATTTATTTTAAGAAATGGGAGAGAACTTAAAATTTTAGATTATAAGAACTTTATTAAGGAGTTTGATTCCTAGATGTCCCAATCACTCATCCATGGTATATTGGATAATGACCATGGATCGATTGCAAAAGCAATTTCTCTTGTTGAGAATAACAAGATTCCTCAATACTTTTTAACAAAACTTCATAACAATTCAAATAAATCAATTAGGATTGGAATAACAGGGCCTCCAGGAGCAGGAAAGAGTACTGTAACCAATGCCCTTGTTGAAATTTGCCTCGCTAATGAAAAAACAGTGGGTGTTATTGCAGTTGATCCAACAAGCCCTTTTACTGGGGGATCATTATTGGGTGATAGAATCAGAATGAACAAATATTCCTGGAACAATCGAGTCTTTATTCGCAGTATTGGTAGTCATGGAGATTTAGGAGGTCTATCTAGAAAATCTCAAGAAATTGGAGATATTTTAGCTGCAAGTGGAAAGGATTATATTTTTTATGAAACCGTTGGGGTAGGTCAAGGCGAACATGATATTATAAATGCTGCTGATCTTTGTCTGGTTATTCTTTTACCTGAATCAGGGGATGAGATTCAGCTAATGAAGGCAGGATTAATAGAAATAGCAGACATATTTATTATTAATAAATCAGATAGAGATGGAGCAAATCGATTAGCATCTTTATTAAAAAATGTACTCCACAGTTTTAATCCAAAAGATAAGATTGAACCACCGATATTTAATACAATAGCAACTCAAAGCAAAGGTATCGTAGAATTATTTTTAGGAATCCAATCGCACCTGAAAAAGATGTCAGATTCAGGGGAATTGGAAAAACGAAAAGTAAACCGTTATCGAAAAAGAGTACTTGAATTAGTTAGAGAAAAATTAGAGAATTCATTTTGGGATAATGATAAAAAATCTTTTTTAAAAAATTGTACTTTAACATTAGAACAAATTAAAAAAGCTCCACATATTGTGGCGCAGGAACTATTTAATAAAGCCTGATATTGACTAATAATTCACAATCTGAAATGGGTTTTTTAGACCATCTAGAAGAACTTCGCAGAAGATTAATAAAATCACTCATAGCAATTATTATTGGATGTATTTTTTCATTTGGGAATATTGATTATATTTTTAATATTCTTTTAAAACCTACCATAAATACATCAAATCCTATTAATCTAATTAGTTTAAAAGTGCAGGGTATGTTCGTTGTCAAATGGTCTATTTCATTTATATCAGGTTTTATAATTGTTTTACCATATTTAATCTATCAATTTTGGAAATTTATTGGACCTGGATTAAAGGTTAATGAAAAAAATTTTGCGTTACCTGTAGTATTTTTTTCTTTTACATCATTTATCTTAGGCGTTTTATTCGGATATTTTATAATCATTCCTTTTTCACTAGATTTTTTTAGTGGAATAAGTTCAAATCATGTAGAAAACAATTTTTCAATTCAATACTATTTTAGTTTTCTTTTTTGGCTTCTGATTGGTTCTGGTCTTATTTTTCAACTCCCTGTAGTATCTTTCATTTTTTCTTTGATTGGAGTTTTAACACCGGCTTTTATGAAACATTATAGGAGGCATTCACTTGTTGCAATATTTATAATATCTTCATTTATCACACCTCCTGACCCGTTATCTATGCTAATTATGTCTTTTCCACTTGTTTTATTGTATGAAATAAGTATTGGCATTTCTTGGCTAGTAAATCAAAAAGAAGCTAATTGAAATACATTGATAAAACTAGGTAGCTTCTTAGATAGATGAAAAGTGATTCACTTACTCTAAAACAAATTACTAAACCTATTTTGGAAGATATTAAAATTTTCCAAAAAGAATTTGAAGATGCTATCAAATCTGAAGTTAGGTTAATTAATTCAATCTCTAAGTTTATGCTTCGGAATAAAGGTAAAAATATTAGACCGATACTTACAATACTTACTGCTAGATTATGTGGTAAACCAACAATGAATAGCTATCGTGCTGCTGCAATGATGGAACTCCTTCATATCGCCACTTTAATTCATGATGATGTAGTTGATGATGCAACACTTAGAAGAGGAAAACCATCTATTAATAAAATGTGGAAAAATAAATTATCAGTTCTTATGGGAGATTTTATTTTAAGTAAAGCTTTAATAAACATGATTGAGTTGAAAGATTTTGAAGCTTTGGAACAAATTTCAAGTACTGCCGAAAAATTAAGTGCTGGTGAAATACTCCAAATCGAGAAAAGTATCACCAGATCAATGAATGAAACTGTTTATTTTGAAATGATCAATAAGAAAACTGCTTCACTAATTGCAACAAGTTGTGAATTAGGGGCAATAACTACGACAAAAAATACCATTGACAGGCAAGCAACATATTCCTTTGGTGAAAATTTTGGGATTGCTTTTCAAATTAAGGATGATGTATTTGATCTACTAGGTAAAGAAAGTGATACAGGTAAAAATGGAGGTGGTGATGTAAAAAAAAATATGCTCACTCTACCTTTAATATTTGCTAAAAAAAATATGTCTAAAACCGAAAATCGTTTTTTAAAAAGTCTCTTAAGAAAAAAGAAAAAAAATAAAAAGGTACTTACTCAAATACGTGAACTTGTAGATGAGTCTGGTGGTATAAAATATGCTAAAGAAAAAATAGATGAATACTCAAATTATGCACTTAACGCAATATCTTCTTATCCAGAATCAGCTATAAAAAAATCATTATATGACCTTGTAGCATTTAACGTATCTAGGATCAAATAATTTTCATGAATTATGATCAGAAAATTCTGGTCATCCGGTTTAGCTCAATCGGAGATATTGTTCTTTCTACATCACCTTTAAGAACAATCAGAAAAGTATACCCAAATGCACAAATTACATTTTTAACACTAGATAATTTTGCTTCATTATTAGAATATCATCCTGATATTGATATTCTACTTTCAATTAATAAGCGATATACATTTAAAGAGCTATTGGGATTTTGTAAATATTTAAAACAAAAACGTTATGAAATTATTTTTGATCTTCATGGTTCTTTACGTTCCAATATTGTGATTTATAATAATTCAGCAAAAATATACCAATTAAAAAAACCTCGCTTGAAAAGACTGGCACTTTTCTATTTTCATCATAATGACTTTGGACCAAGATTCTCAACTATTAAGATGTATCATGATACTTTAAAGCCTATTTTAAAACAAAATATTGAAATACCGCCCACTAAATTGAAAATTAGTAGATATGAAACTGAAAGAGCTCAAAGAATGTTATTAGGAAAAGGAGTCTTTGATAAATACATAGCAGTGATTCCTGTTGCTTCATGGAAACAAAAACAGTGGCCAGCAACTAAATATATTGAAACACTTCGGCAATTAGAAATGCCTGCGGTGTTACTAGGTACTAACAAAGATACAATTTGCTTTGATATTGAAAAAGGTTTAAAAAGTGCTATAAATCTAGCGGGGAAGACCAGCCTCCGTGATGCATTAGCTATTATTGCTAATGCAGATAAAATTATTGGTAGTGATACAGGATTAATTCACGCAGCAGAAGCTTTAGGTAAACCAGTATCAATGATATTAGGGCCTACTTCATCTGAAACCGGTGGAGGAGTAAGTTTACCCGATTCAATTCAAATTGAAAAAGAATTATGGTGTAGACCATGCTCACAAAATGGGAAAATGCCTTGTTACAGAAATACACAGGTTTGTTTAGAATCAATAAATGTACAGGATATCATGAAATCCCTTAATAGAAATTAAATTATGAAAGTATTTTGGGTATTTATCTATAATGTTCTTTGTCTACCTATTCTTTTTTTATGTTTTATCTTATTTTCTATCTTTAAAAAAAAAATACGAACTGGAATTCTAGGACGAATAAATTCCTTAAAGGATCTAAAACAATACTTTAATGAAATTGATTCATATTCTAATATATATTGGTTCCATGCTGCAAGCCTTGGTGAGTTTTATCAAGTTAAACCCATTATAGAAGGTATGAAGGAAATAGATACATTAAATATCAATATTGTAAGTTTTTCATCACCATCTGGTTATAACCACGCTAAAAGTGAATCAATAGATTTAAAATTTTTTATGCCTTTTGATTTTTTTTGGACTATTTCAAAAGCGCTGAAAATTTCCAAACCAACAAAAGTAATATTTGCAGCCTATGATCTATGGCCAAATTTGATTTGGATTTCAAGATATAAAGGTGTCCATACAAATATGTTTGCAGCGAGAATAAAAAAAAATTCGATAAAACTAAAACCTGTTGTAAAAAATTTTTATAAAAATTTATATGGATGTTTGAGTACTATCTATACTATAACTAAAAAAGATAAAGAGTTATTATATGAGATTATTGGTTATAAAAAAAAACCAATAATTACTAAACTTGGTAATCCTCGGTATGATATGGTTAAGAAAACCGCAGATCAATTTACTATAGACCATACACATTCTGTTCTAAATAGAGAAAAACGGTTAATTATTGGGAGTTCACATGTCGAAGATGATCGGATGCTTTTGCCATCTATTTCAAACTTAATAAACACTTTCCCGGATTTAAAGATTCTTCATGCACCTCATGAATGTAGTAAATCACAGATAGAAAAAATTTATTCTAATTATTTTGCAATGGGATTTAAGCCACGTATTATAAAAGAAATAGATGGAATTAAATTACCTTCCGATCAAATAATTATACTTGATTTAATTGGTGTTCTTTCAAAACTATATTGGCAGGGTTTAATTGCCTTTATAGGTGGTGGTATGTCAACTGGTATTCATAATGTTATGGAGCCTGCGATTGCACGTTTGCCTGTTCTATTTGGTCCGAAATATGAGCATGCACCTGAAGCAGAGGAATTACTTAATTCTGGTGGAGGATTTTGTGTGACTAGCCAAGAAGAATTTGAATCTAAAATTAATGAATTATTAAATGATAAAGATAGTTTTGAGAAATCCAGTCTTGCTGCTACAAATGTGATTCATAAAAATTTAGGATCATCATCACGAATAATTAGAAGTTTAATTCGTGATTAGATTAATCCAGTGTGAAATTATAATAATGATTCAATAGGAATTAATTGGAAGAAACAAAAAAATTAAATTTAAAAGATAGGATTATTAATGATCCCACCCGGGTTCTAACTTTAGCTAATTTTGTTAGTTTACTGAGAGCATTTTCTGCAATTCCCATTATTTATTCTATGGTTTATCCAAAATGGAATTGGATTACAGGTATATTAATTCTTTTAGCTATCCTTTCAGATGCTTTGGATGGATATTTTGCTAGAAGAGCAAAAGCAGTAACACATTTTGGCAAGTGGATTGATCCAGCAGCAGATTTTATAGTTATAATTTCAATTTTAGTTTATTTAGTTGGGACAAATCAGTTTCCAAAATGGTTTTTCTCTTTTTATCTAATCAGACATATGTTAATTGCAGGATTTGCAATTTATTGTATGAATTATGGATATATGATTCTCCATTCTAATTGGTGGGGTAAGTGGGCAACAGGAATTAGTACGTTAGGTATTTTTTTACATATTTTTGAGTTTAGTACCCTTCCATGGTTAAAAATGACATCTATTTATGTTGCTACCATACTTCTTTTAATAAGTATGGTACAATATTTAAAACAATTTATTACATCAATGCGTTCAAAAGATGATAAATAAACTTTTTAATGCCCTTTCTAAATCTAGGTCTAGGTTCGGTCAAATCTTTAATTCTAAGTTAGGGGAAAATCTATCTTATCTTGATTTCGATGAAATTGAAGAAAAGCTAATAGAAACTGATATGGGATATGATGCAGTTGATAGCATTTTAGCTTTAATCAAATCTGATACATCTTCAGGCTCATTAAGGGTACTAAACGCTCATTTGGTTAATCTACTGCCTAGTCAAACAAATTTAAAAATAAACGATAATATGACTGTATTACTTATTTTTGGTGTAAATGGAAGTGGAAAAACGACAACAGCTGCAAAATTATCTCATTATTATAAAAGCTTAGGTTATAAGATTACTTTGGTTGCAGCTGACACATATAGAGCGGCAGCAGTAGAACAACTTAGGATTTGGAGTGAAAGAGTTGGATGTGATCTTATTTGTAATGAAGAGACTGCTGATCCATCATCAGTTATTTTTAATGGCATGGAATCTGCAAAAGCACAAGGAAATAGTTTGGTTATTATTGATACTGCTGGGCGACTTCATACTAGTTCTAATCTTATGTTAGAACTAAAAAAAATGAATAACGTTATTGATAATAGATTTCCTGAATTTTCAAAGTTTTCATTAATTACTATTGATGCAAGTTTAGGACAAAATTCACTTTCTCAGGCAAAAGAATTCAATAAGTATTGTAATATAAATGGTGCAGTTTTAACAAAATTAGATGGTACCGCCAAAGGAGGAATCATTTTTGCACTATATAATGAATTAAAAATACCTGTTAATTTTATAGGTTTTGGAGAGAGTTTAGAGGACCTAGAAATTTTTGAACCTATGAAATATGTGAATAGCATATTAAGTGATAATTAAGTATGAAAAATACAATAAATAAAAAAAAGAGTGTGAACCTAATAAGTCTCGGGTGTGCGAAAAATCTTGTGGACTCAGAAATATTACTTGGAGGATTAAAACAAACTAATATTAATATTACAAAAAATCCGGAGGAAGCTGAAACAATTGTGGTTAATACCTGTGGTTTTCTTGATATTGCTAGAGAGGAATCGATAGATACAATTCTTGAAGTAGCAGAATTAAAAAAAACTGGAGGTTTAGAGGAATTGGTGGTTATGGGTTGTTTATCAGAAAGGTATCCTAATGAAATAATACAGGAAATTCCTGAAATAGACAGGATATTTGGTAGTAACGATCACCAACAGATAGTATCATTCTTAACTGGTAAAGAATTTTCCAGAGATGACCCATTATTTTTTCGCTCGCTAATGACTCCAAATCATTATGCATATATAAAAATTGCTGAAGGCTGTGATAATGGTTGTTCATTTTGTAGTATACCTCTCATGCGAGGCTTGCAAAAGAGTAGGACCATATCATCTATAATAGATGAGGCAGAACGTTTCGCTGAAAATGGGACTAAAGAATTATTGGTGATAGCTCAAGACTCAACATCTTACGGATGGGATCTGGGAAAAAAGATCTACCTTAGTGACCTTCTTAAAGAATTGAATAATATAAATGGTATCGAATGGATCCGTGTTCATTATGCACATCCTGCACATCTATCCCAACGTATAATTAATGCAATCTCCAATTGTGATAAAGTATGTAATTATCTGGATATGCCCATCCAACATGCGTCGGATGATATGCTTAAAGCAATGAGAAGAGGATTGGGGCAAGACGGGATTAAAAATAGGATATCTACATTGAGAAACGCTGTGCCAAACATTGCGCTACGTACGACACTTATTGTAGGCCACCCAGGTGAAACGGAAGATGATTATTATCAACTTAAAGATTTTGTTGAAGAAATACGTTTTGACCGGCTTGGTATTTTTACCTACTCAGAAGAAGAAGGTACACTGGCAGCCGATCTAAAAGATGACATTTCAAGGGAAGTAAAAGATAACAGAAAAAATGAGATTCTTGAATTGCAGCATGGAATCAGCCTAGAAAAGAATGAATCCTTTATTGGAAAAACATTGAAAGTCATCGTTGATGAAAGTGAGGGTGAGGTAAGTGTTGGTCGTTCAGAGTATGATTCTCCAGAGATAGATAATATTATACATATAAAGAACACTGCTGAGGTCGGTACATTCAATGATGTAGAGATCCTTGAAGCAAATGAATACGAGCTGATAGGTAAAATAATCAAGTAAGTCAAATATGTTGGATCAAAAAGACAAGCTCAGACTTATAAAGCTTGCGAATATCCTCTATAAAGCAAGCAGAAAAGTAAGGAT
>CAZPHE010000034.1:0-22080 GCA_964586315.1 uncultured bacterium
TGCAAATCTAACATTTTAGGAAATTATGGAAATAAAAACTGATCAATTAACACAATTACTTCGAGAACAAATTGAGAAATTTGATGGCTCAGTTGACATCTCAGAAGTAGGCGAAGTTATTGAGGTCGGAGACGGTGTTACCCGTGTCTCAGGTCTTGAGAACGTAATGAGTTCTGAGTTGGTAGAGCTCCCAAATGGTGTTTTTGGAATGGCGTTAAATCTTGAAGAGGATAATGTGGGACTTGTACTCTTTGGGGAATCTCGTTTGGTCAAAGAAGGGGACCTTGCTAAAAGAACAGGTCGTGTAGTAGAAGTGCCTGTTGGAAATGCTATGCTTGGTAGAGTGGTCAATCCCTTAGGGCAAGCTATTGATGGTAAAGGAACGATTAATACAGAGCATTCATTGCCTATAGAAAGAAAAGCATTGGGTGTTATGGCACGACATCCTGTTAAAGAGCCGTTACAGACAGGTATTAAAGCGATTGATAGTATGATACCTATTGGTAGAGGGCAGAGGGAATTGATAATTGGTGACCGCCAAACAGGTAAAACAGCTGTTGCGATAGATACCATTATCAATCAAAAATACACTCATAATACAGATAATCCTGTCTATTGTATCTATGTAGCAATTGGACAGAAAGCCTCAACAGTTGCTGCATTGGTTAAAGAATTAGAGGATAATGGAGCAATGGAATACACGACAGTTGTAGCAGCCAATGCATCTGATCCTGCACCAATGCAATATATTGCACCTTATGCTGGTGCTGCAATGGGTGAATATTTTAGAGATAATGGTAAACATGCTCTTATTGTTTATGACGATCTTTCAAAACAGGCAGTAGCATATCGTCAAATGTCTTTGGTATTACGTCGTCCTCCAGGAAGAGAAGCATTCCCTGGAGATGTTTTTTACTTGCATAGTCGATTATTAGAACGTGCATCAAAACTCTCTCAGGACCTTGGTGGTGGCTCATTAACAGCATTACCTATTATCGAGACTCAAGAAGGTGATGTGTCTGCATACATACCAACAAATGTTATATCTATTACCGATGGTCAGATCTATTTGGAAACAAATCTATTCAACTCAGGAATAAGGCCTGCTATTGATGTGGGTCTATCCGTTTCTAGAGTAGGTGGTAATGCCCAGATCAAAGCAATGAAATCTGTTGCAGGAACCTTACGTTTGGACCTTGCACAATACAGAGAGTTGGAAGCATTTGCAAAATTTGGTTCTGATCTAGATCAAGCAACACTAGCTCAACTTGTTCGTGGAGAACGAATGGTCGAGATATTAAAACAGAATCAATATGTACCAATGGATGTGGAAAAACAAGTGGTCATAATATTTTCAGCTTCTAAAGGTCATTTAGATGATCTTCCAGTCGAACAAATATCAGATTTTGAATCCGGTCTATTTGAATATCTAGATGCAAACGCAAAAGACAGTCTTGACTCTATTGTGAGTGAAGGTACAATCAGTGATGAAACAGCAGAAAAACTTGAAAAGGCTATTAAAGATTATAAGGGAGGATTTAACGCATAATCACTTATGGCTAATCTAAAGGACATACGGGATCGGATCAAATCAGTTAAGAGTATCCAGAAAGTGACTAAAGCTATGAAAATGGTTGCGGCAGCAAAAATGCGGAAAGCCCAAGAGCGTATGGAACAGGCACGTCCTTATAGTAATTCACTCTCTGAAGTTATAGAACATTTATTGCCAGATATTGATAGGGAACGACTTCCTTTACTGGATCTAAGGGAAATAAAACGAAAAGCATATGTTGTTGTTTGCGCCGATAGAGGGCTTGCAGGCGCCTTTAACACTAATTTGCTCAAAGTTGCCCAAAAAGAGATTGATAAGTTTGGAAAAGATCAGGTGGATATTTTTTGTATTGGTAAGAAAGCTCGTGATCATTTTGCATATAGGAATTATAACATTATAGAAAGCCATGTGGATTTCTGGGCAGAGATGGAATTTGAGAATGCCATGATGATTGGGAGAAGTGCCATTGACCATTTTACAAACGGTGCAGTAGATGAGATACATGTTGTATATAACTATTTTGTGAATGTTGCACAACAAGAAGTGAGATCAGAAACCCTTCTTCCATTAAATTATGAAACAAATGAAATTAGTCCATCAGACAGGTTGTATGAACCTTCAAAAGAAGAATTGGTCAATACGCTGATTCCCAGACATCTTAATGTTCAGATGTGGAAATATTTACTAGAGTCCTATGCAAGTGAGCAGGCAGCCCGTATGTTATCTATGGAAAATGCAACATCAAATGCACAGGATATGATCAAAGATCTTACTTTACAATTCAACAAGGCGCGTCAAGCAGCGATCACAACAGAAATGTTAGAGATCGTAGGCGGGGCTGAGGCCCTAGGTTAAAAAAAGGACATCATTTTATGTCAAACAAAGGAAAAATCTCACAGGTAATGGGTGCGGTTGTCGACGTTGTTTTTGAAGATGGGCAGCTTCCAGATATTTATAATGCATTAAAAGTTGATCGAGGCGAAGAAGGGACTCTAGTTCTTGAGGTCGCCCAGCATCTAGGCGATTCAGTGGTTCGAACAGTTGCTATGGATTCCACAGATGGTTTGGTTCGAGGTTATGAGGTCCATGACTCAGGGGAACCTATCTCTGTCCCTGTAGGTGAAAAAACATTAGGACGACTCTTCGATGTTCTTGGTAATACAATTGATCAAAAAGGTGATTGTAAAACAGAAAAAAAGAACCCAATACATCGTCCTGCACCAAAACATGAAGATCTAGCTACTTCAACTGAAGCTCTTGTTACAGGCATCAAAGTTGTTGATCTAATGGAACCATATACTAGGGGAGGTAAAACAGGATTATTTGGAGGTGCAGGGGTAGGAAAAACGGTTTTGATCCAGGAGTTGATCCGCAATATTGCTACAGAGCATGGTGGTTATTCTGTATTTGCCGGTGTTGGTGAACGAACACGTGAAGGAAATGATCTATATAATGAAATGACTGAATCAGGTGTGATCGATAAAACAACAATGGTATTTGGCCAAATGAATGAGCCTCCAGGAGCCCGTTTGCGTGTGGCCCTTAGCGGTCTGGCAATGGCTGAGTTCTTTCGTGATGATGAAGGAAGGGATGTCTTATTATTTATTGATAATATCTTTCGTTTTACACAGGCAGGATCTGAGGTGTCTGCTCTATTAGGTCGTATGCCTTCAGCTGTAGGTTACCAGCCAACACTATCCACTGAGATGGGTGATTTGCAAGAACGTATTACATCAACAAAAAAAGGTTCTATTACCTCTGTCCAAGCTGTTTATGTTCCAGCGGATGACCTTACTGATCCTGCGCCAGCTACTGCTTTTGCTCACTTGGATGCAACTAGTGTTCTTGAACGAAAAATTGCTGAACTGGGCATCTATCCTGCTGTAGACCCCTTAGCTTCAACTTCTAGGATCTTAGACCCAAGGATAATTGGCGAACATCATTATAATGTAGCTAGGAATGTACAATCAGTGCTTCAGCAATATAAAGATCTGCAGGATATTATTGCTATCCTTGGAATGGATGAATTATCAGATGATGATAAGCTCACTGTGTCGAGGGCTAGGAAAATACAGAAGTTCATGTCGCAACCATTCTTTGTTGCTGAACAGTTTACTGGAACACCAGGTAGATATGTAAGTCTAGAAGATACGGTATCAGGATTTGATGCTATATTGAAAGGTGAAGTTGATGAGCTTCCTGAAAATGCATTTGCCTATGTAGGTACTATTGATGAAGCAATTGAAAAACATAAAAAATCTGCTGCCTAATGAGTTCATTCAATTTAGATATTGTTACTCCTATTCGTGAACTTAACTTAGGACAAGTAACTTATGTACGATGTCCCGGGATGGATGGTTCCTTTGGTGTTATGAATAACCATAGAGAAGGTATACTTGCATTAGCAGTTGGCGAAGTAAAGGTCACTCAAGATGGAAAAGATGAGTATTTTTCGACTGGTGGTGGTTTTGCTGAGATCATCGATAATTCAGTAAAACTACTAGTAGAATCTATTGAAAAATCAAATGACATTGATTCAGATCGTGCACAGAGATCCCTAGATAGAGCCAAAAAAAGAAAAGTAGAAAAGGACCTTGATATGAATAATACCAGGCTTAAAGCATCTATAATGAGGGCCTTGAACCGTTTGAGAGTAGCAAAAAGATAATTAATAATTCCAATCCTAAAAACCGCTCGTAATTTACAAGCGGTTTTTTTATATCTTAATTTAGGTGACAATGTTTAAACGAACACACAATTGTGGCGAACTTCGCAGAAGAGATGTTAATGAGACCGTTAATCTGAATGGTTGGATAAATACAGTCAGGTTACATGGTCAGGTAGTATTTGTAGACTTACGAGATCGTTATGGCAAAACACAAGTTGTATTTAATGCAAATTCCTACGATGGAGACTTTGAAGTAGTTAAAAAGTTATCTATGGAAGATGTTTTATCTGTGACAGGTAAAGTAAGAGAGAGATCAAAGTCTGCAGTTAATCCAAATCTAAAGACTGGAGAGATAGAGGTACTTATCTCAGATTATTTTATGTTAAATGAGGCAGCGCCATTGCCTTTTGTAATTAATGATAGAGATAGTGCAGAGGAAGATTTAAGACTTAAATATCGCTATTTAGAGCTTAGAATGGAAGTTCTTCAACATAATATCTTGACTCGTCATAATACCTATCAAGCTACTCGATCATTTTTATCTGATCATGATTTTGTAGAGGTAGAAACGCCAGTATTAATGAAATCCACCCCTGAAGGAGCAAGAGATTATCTTGTGCCTAGCAGAATTCATCAAGGCCAATTCTATGCGCTACCACAGTCCCCGCAGATCTATAAACAGATACTAATGATATCAGGGTATGATCGCTATTTCCAAATTGTAAAATGTTTTAGAGATGAAGATCTTCGAGCAGATCGACAACCCGAATTCACACAGATAGATATTGAGATGTCCTTTGTTGATGAAGAAGATGTTTTTAAATATATGGAGAATATGACCCGCCATATCTTTAAAACTGTTAATGATATAGATCTTCCGGATTCATTTCCTAGACTAACATATAAGGAAGCAATGGAACTCTATGGTTCAGATAAACCAGATCTAAGGTATGGGATGCAACTTGTAGATTTAAAAAAATTTACTGATGTTTCTGATTTTAATGCATTTCGATCAGTCGAAAGAGTGAAAGGCATAGTTGTTAAAGGAGGATCACAATATTCTAGGAAAATAATTGATGGATTAACAGAGTTTGTCAAAAAATATAAAGCCAAAGGATTGGCTTGGATGAAATTACAACAAGATGGATTTGAAGGTGGTATTAGCAAGTTTTTTCCAGAAGATCTCCTAGACTCAATTCAAAATGAATTAGATTTAGTGCAAGATGATTTACTTTTTATGATCGGTGATAATTCATCAATCGTATTAAATGCTTTAGGGCAATTACGAAAAAAAATAGCAAAAATAGAAAACTTGGTTGATAAAGATGTATTTAAACCTGTTTGGGTAACAGAGTTTCCTTTGTTCGATTATGATGATGAAATAGGTCGATTTGTAGCCATGCATCATCCTTTTACAGCACCACGAGAACAGGATATGGAATTACTTGATACTGATCCATCCAACGCATTAAGCCGTGGATATGATCTCACAATGAATGGATATGAAATTGCTGGTGGATCGATCAGGATACACTCTCCAAAAATTCAGAAAAAAGTATTTTCTTTGCTTGGGTTGAGCCAGGAAGAAGCTGTAGAAAAATTTGGATTCTTAGTTGAGGCTCTTACCTATGGTGCTCCACCACATGGAGGTATAGCTTTCGGGTTTGATAGGCTTGTAATGTTATTGGCAGGCACTGAAAATATAAGAGATGTCATAGCATTCCCAAAGACAACCTCAGCGACTTCATTAATGGATCAAAGTCCAAATTCTGTAAGTAAGACGCAATTAAGAGATTTAGGAATCACAATTAATAAATCTGAAGATTAATATAATTTATTGTGATTCTATTTTTGGTCTGACTAAGACCAAAAATATATATGAAGATAAACCAACCGCACTAAATATCATACACATCACCATTATCTGATATCTAACCGCTATAAGAGGTGATATACCAGATAAAATCTGTCCAGTCATCATTCCAGGAAGTGATACCAGACCAACAGCAAAAAGAGAATTTGTAATGGGTATCAAGGCTGCTCTTAGAGAGACACCTTTTGCAGAATCATAATTAATATTTCTATCTATCTCTGCTTTTAAACGTTCAGCTGCTAGGCTAATCCCATTCATTGAGCTTGCAAATATCATTCCTGCGATAGGTATCATATACCTTGGCATATACCATGGCTCTAACTGTAACACAAATTGGCTTACTAATATTAATATTATACCTCCCCCACCAATTATTGATATAAATGCAATTTTAAATAGTCTTATTCGATCTTCAGAGATAGTTCGTAAAGCGATCCAACTTGCAACAAGAATCATAATAGATAGAACCAATACTATAAAAAAAGAATTATTAGATAAAAAGATATAAGATAAAAAATATCCTATCAGCAATAATTGAATTAACATCCTACCAACTGCGTAGATGGTATTTTCCCATCCTAAAGACCAACGATGAAGAATGCCACTAACTATAACGACTGGAATAAATATAATAACCAACCTTGTGAAAGGGATAGAATTAATTGATTCATTCATTAGGAATTGATCTTATTAATTATAGAATTTATACTATAGTTCAATTCCAAGCCGGGAAAGTAATAATATTGTTAGACCATAACAGCTAATGGTAATGATAATTGATAAGCTAATACTTAAGTAAAAATTAAGTCCAGATTTTAATAATAATGGGAGGGAAATAAATAGTGCAAGAGAAGGGATTACCATCCATAAAATACTATTGGATAGGTTTTTAATATTCTCAATATTTTTTGTTTCAATATATAGCCAAAATATTGATAATAACGATACAAGTGGTATTGATGCAATCAGTCCACCAACGAATGTATTTTTTTTTGCAATTTCTGAAACAATGACTATAATACCAGATGAGATAATAAGTTTCATTATAATTTGAAGCATTAATTAACCTAATTTGGTATAATATAGTTAGAACGTATTTCCCATGATAAGTCTTGCATATTTTATTATTTGGATGATTTGTAATTCTAATAAGTAAGTTAAATAATATTTTTATTCAAAAAGTAAAGATTCATTATTTAGTAATGTAATAGCTTTATTCTGATAAAAGAAGTTTTCTGTCATTAATTCTGGATGATCTGTTAAGTTAGTATTTACTACTTTTTTTAGCAGCTTGTGAAATTGTTCTCGATTTCCAGCTTTTTGATAATAGAATTCTGCCATTAAAACTGCATTCCCTAGGTATTCAGGATTTGCTTCTAATGCTTGATTAAAATATGTTTTTGATTGTGATAATTCTACTCCTGGGATTCGGGTATATAAAGATCCAAAAAAACGATAAGGTCCACTAAAATAATACCCTGGATCTAATGTAAGGATTCTGTGCATGATTACTTCCAAAAGCTCGCGATGGTTAAGACGTTCTAGAGCAGGTTTTTGACCTAGATAGCCCGCAAGATTTATTGCCCACCAATATAGACCAGGCATTACAGACTTTGGCGCATTTTCAATTCCAGACATTAATTTAAAAGTACTATCACCTATTGATTTTTCATAAACTGGTATAAATGCTGGATGATTGATTACAGCATTTTTGCAAATTAAACTACCGTTTGAATATAAAGTATCTTGATTTTTCGGATTTTTTTCAACGAAGTAAGCGCGAGTGTAATTTATTTTACCTAAAAGAACTGCAAGCTCAAAATCTTTAGGGCGTTGTTGATATGCAAGGGAAATAAAATGTTCTGCTTTTTGCATTGCAGATGAATCCGTTCTTTGTTCCCATAATAATTTCCCTTGTTTAATCAGGTAATCGACATTTTGCGTAGTAACTTCAATAGGAATATCTGATCCAGCGCAATTTAAATTATGTATTGCAAAGATAAATGCAGTTATTATTGTTAATATTTGTTTAAAATAAAAAATTATTTTTTCCTTTAAATTTTAATAGTGGAAATTACAGGCTATTGAGAATATTGGAAAAGATCATTGAATTAAAGTCCCTTAAGCATATTGAATTATTTGGGATAGCAGATGAACATATTAAGTTAATTGAATCAACAATTCCTGCTAAAATTATTGCACGAGGAGAAATGATTAAGATTAAGGGTGAGGAAAGTGATGTTATGATGGTAGATAAAATTCTTTATGAAATGATGGAAACATTGAATGGAAAAGGGGCGCTAAATCTGATGGATGTAAAGAATCTAATTAATATTATCAAACCAAAAAAAAATACCGTTTTTAATCAAGAATCAGCTTCTGAACCTGTAATTCATTATGGTATTAATGGAGCAATTAAGCCAAAAACACGAGGTCAAAAACTTTATATAGAGTTACTTCAAAATAATGATATTGTTTTTAGTATTGGTCCTGCTGGAACAGGTAAAACCTTTCTTGCTGTTGCGTTCGCAGTCTCGGCCCTTGAGAATCATGAAGTAGACAGAATTATTTTATGTAGACCAGCAGTAGAAGCAGGAGAAAACTTAGGTTTCTTACCTGGTGATCTTAAAGATAAAGTTGATCCATATTTAGCTCCACTTTATGATTCACTTAATATTCTTTATGATAAAAATAAATTAGGAAATTTATTAGAATCTAAAATAATAGAGATTGCACCCTTGGCATATATGAGAGGCAGAACCTTAGATAGAGCTTATATTATTTTAGATGAAGCACAAAATACTACTGCAATGCAAATGAAAATGTTTCTTACAAGGTTAGGTATCGGTTCAAGAGCCATAGTCACAGGGGACATTACGCAAGTTGATCTCAAAAAGCGCTCTGATTCAGGTTTAATTCAAGTAGCAAAAATTTTAAAAGATGTTGAAGGGGTGAGCTTTGTTAAACTTAATCAAAGTGATGTTGTACGCCATCATTTAGTTATGAAAATAATTGAAGCATATGATAAAATTAAAATATGATAGACATTTTTAATTATGGAATATCAAATATAAGAAATGGAATTAAAATTTTTCCTAATTTCAGGTATTATATATAAATACTATTTAAAGAAAATCGATGGATCGTAAATCAGTAATTATTTCCGCTAAAAGGACATCAATTGGATCATTCTTAGGACAATTATCTTCTTTGTCAGCTTCTGATCTTGCCGGTAATGTAATTAAAGAGATTTTAAAGGATGTGGAGATCAATTCCAGCCAAATAGATGAAGTTATTCTAGGTAATGTGCTTTCTTCTGGCCAAGGTCAAGCTCCTGCGAGACAGGCTACAATAAAAAGCGGTTGCCCTAATACCGTTGAGTCATTGACAATAAATAAAATGTGTGGTTCTGGATTAAAGGCCATAATGTTGGCAGATCAAGCGATTCGCTGTGGCGATGCTGATATTGTTTTAGCTGGTGGGATGGAAAGTATGTCTAATGCACCTTATCTGCTTAATCATACTCGGTTAGGTCAACGACTCGGTCATGGTGAAGCTATTGATAGTATGATACATGATGGACTTTGGGATGCCTACACAAATAAACATATGGGTAATTGTGCTGAGATGTTAGCATTAGAGCGAAATTATACTCGAGAAGATCAAGATTATTATGCAATCGAATCATATAATCGTGCAAAGATTGCAATTGATGAAGGATTATTTGATGATGAAATAGTACCCATTTATATAAAAAAACGAAAAGGTGACCAAATTGTAGTGCATGTGGATGAAGAGCCATCAAGATACCAATATGAAAAAATTCCAAATCTTAGACCTGCTTTTCAAAAAAATGGAACAATTACAGCAGCAAATGCTTCAAAATTGAGTGACGGTGCTGCTGTATTGCTTCTAACTAGTGAAATAAAAGCAAAGGAGCTAGGTATTAAACCTTTGGCAAGAATCATCGAACAAGCATCTGCTTCTCATGAGCCAGAATGGTTTACCACGGCACCAGGAAAAGCAATAGATAAAGTACTGCAAAAAGCAAACTTAAAACCTTCCAATATCGATCTATGGGAAATAAATGAAGCTTTTTCTGTAGTGACACTGGCCGCAATGAATGATTTAAATATTAAACATGAGAAAGTGAATATATATGGTGGTGCAATTTCACTTGGCCATCCTATTGGTGCATCAGGTGCAAGAATTTTAACTACGTTATTGAATGGTATGACCCGAACGGAATCTAACTTAGGTTTAGCTGCACTTTGTATAGGCGGAGGTGAAGCATCAGCATTGATTATTAAAAATAATGATTGATTTTACCTTATCTCCAGAGCAAGAGATGATTCGAAATATGGCAAAAGATTTTGCTCATGATAATCTATTACCGGGTGCAATCGAAAGAGATGAAAATTGTATATTCCCTTTACAGCAAATAAAACTAATGGGCGAATTAGGTTTAATGGGTATGATGATTCCTAGTAAATGGGGTGGTGCTGGTTTTGATACTCTTTCCTACGTAATTGCAATTGAAGAAATTGCTGCGATTGAACTAGCCACATCTACAATAATGTCTGTAAATAATTCTTTGGTTTGTCATACCCTTTTGAAATGGGGAACGGTTAGTCAAAAAGAAAGTTTTTTAAAGCCACTTGCCCAAGGTATAAAGTTGGGGGCATTTAGTTTAAGTGAACCTCAGTCAGGTTCTGATGCAAGTAATATGAAAACCTTTGCCTATAAAAATGGAGATCATTATATAATTAATGGTTCTAAAAATTGGGTCACTAATGGCCAAAGCAGTGATATTGTTATATTATTTTGTCTAACAGAAAAAGGAAAAGGTTCCAAAGGTATTTCCGCATTTATAATTGAAAAAGGTGTGCCTGGCAAAATAGGGAAAAAGGAAGAAAAACTTGGTATTAGAGCATCGGATACTTGTGAATTATTTTTTAAAGATTGTAGAATCTCTCAAAACAATAGGATCGGTGATGAAGGTCAGGGCTTTATGATTGCGATGGAAGCATTGAGAGCTGGTCGTTTAGGTATTGCTGCTCAGGCAGTTGGTTTAGCTCGATCTGCGCTCGATAAATCAGTGTCTTATTCAAAAGAAAGAAAACAATTTGGTAAACCAATTGGTCATTTTGGAGCAATACAAAATAAAATTGCAAATATGGCCACAAATATTGATGCTGCTCGTTTACTTGTATGGAAAGCAGGGTTTTTAAAAGATCAAGGAATAGAATATACAAAGGAAAGTTCTATGGCAAAATTATTTGCGTCATCTACTGCTATGGATGCGGCATTAGATTGTGTACAGATTCATGGTGGCTATGGATATATGCAGGAATATGGAATAGAAAGACTGATGAGAGATGCTAAAGTTACTGAGATTTATGAAGGGACATCCGAGATTCAAAGACTTGTGATTAGTAGAGATCTTCTTAAATGAAATTAAAAAAAGCAAATATTAATTGGAATTCATTAGGGTTTGATGTGGTTAAAACTCGCAGTATGTATACTGCTACTTGTTCGATAGATGGTAAATGGTCAGAAGGTTCATTAATACCATATGGTAATATTGAACTATCTCCTGCGGCAGGTGTTCTAAACTATGGGCAGGGTGTATTTGAGGGTACTAAAGCATTCCATACATTTAAAGATAACATAGTTTTATTTCGAATTAAACGAAATGCAGAACGAATGGCTTGGTCTACTAAAAGACTTTGTATACCTCAAATGGATTCAGAATTTTTTATAAATGCTATTATGTCTACTGTTAAAGATAATTTGGATTTTATTCCTCCTTATAATAAAGGTAGTTTATATATCAGACCAATTGTTTGGGGTACGGGGTCAGCCTTAGGTGTACGTGCAGCTTCTGAATATACTTTTATGGTATTTGTTTCTCCTGTTGGTCCATATTTTAAGGGTAGAGTAAAGTTGCTTAATTTGAAAATAGAAACGAATTACCATCGTGCTGCTGAAAAAGGTATTGGTAATGCAAAAGCTATTGGAAATTATTCAGCATCTCTATATCCGATGACAAAAGCGAAGCAAGAAGGATTTGATGAAGTAATTTATTTAGACTCTGTTAAAGGAAATCTAGTAGAAGAAATTGGGTCAGCTAATTTATTTATATTCAAAGATGGAAGATTAAAAACCCCAAAATTAAGTGGGTCTATACTCGATGGTGTTACAAGAAATTCTGTTTGCAGGATAGCATCCAACATATTGGAATTAAAAGTTGAAGAAACCGATATTTCCCTTGAAGATCTTTTTGAAGCTGAAGAAGTGTTTTGTACAGGTACTGCGGTAGGAGTTACTCCAGTAGGTAAAATAACCTATAATAATAATGTTTTTGAATTTAATCGAGGTGAGATTGGACCAGTTACCAAAAAATGCAAAGAGAAACTAGTTGGTATTCAGAGACAAGAAATTGATGATCCTTTTGGGTGGATAGTTCCAATAACTGATTAATAAAAGTTTTTTATGCTATCTGTTTTTGAAAATATAGAATCAGGTGATCATGAACAAGTTGTGTTTTGCTATAATAAAGATACTGGTTTAAAGGCTATCATTGCATTGCATAATACTACTATTGGTCCTGCATTTGGTGGTTGTAGAATGTGGAATTATTCAACAGAAGAAGATGCTTTAATTGATGTCTTAAGACTCTCTCGGGGGATGACTTACAAAGCTGCCATTTCTGGAATTAATCTGGGTGGTGGGAAAGCAGTAATTATTGGAGATTCAAAAAAAGAAAAAAATGAGAGATTATTTAGATCATTTGGTCGTTTTGTTGAAGAATTAGCAGGAAGATATATTACAGCTGAGGATGTAGGGACATGTGTAAAAGATATGGAATGGGTTCGATTGGAGACATCTTACGTAACAGGAATTTCATCTGATCAAGGTGGTAGTGGTGATCCTTCCCCTTTTACGGCTTTGGGCACTTTTTCGGGAATAAAAGCAACTGTAAAAAAACAATTAGGAAAAGACTCATTATCTGGAATAAAGGTTGGTGTCCAAGGAGTTGGACATGTTGGCTATCATCTGTGTAGTTACTTAAAAAAAGAAGGTGCGAAACTATTTGTTACTGATATTGATAAGTCTGCTTTAAAACGTGTTGAAAATGAATTTGGAGCTGATGTGATTGGTCTAGATGAAATCTATAGTTCAGATATAGATATTTTTGCACCATGTGCTTTAGGCGCAATATTAAATGATGATACAATCCCATTATTAAAGTGTTCAATTGTGGCTGGCGCTGCGAATAATCAACTTAAAATAGAAAATATTCACTCTGAGATGCTACAAGAAAGGGACATACTTTATGCTCCTGATTATGTCATTAATGCAGGTGGCTTAATAAACTGTGCTAAAACAATAGATGGATATAATAGTGAAATAGCTTATAAGAAGGTAAAAAAAGGAATATATGATACTTTAATGGAAATATTTAAAATATCTGAGAATGATAGAGTAACAACTCATGATGCAGCATTGCAAATAGCAAAAAAACGGATAGCTGATGTTGCTAGATTAAAAAATGTAGAATTGCAAAAGAAAGATATTGTTATAAAACATGACAATAGATAGCATACATCCAAGGAGATTAGCCCGTGAATGCGTTCTTGAAGCTCTTTTTGCTCATCAATATTCAGAGGATGAACCAGCTGTGATAATAAATCGAGTAATCAAAATAGATCAAAAGCGAAATAACAGTATTGAATTTATTGAATTACTTTATAAATCTGTTGTAGATAACTTAGAGTGGGCTGATACAATAATTAAGTCTCATCTTCAAAATTGGGAATTTGAAAGAGTTGCTCAAGTTGATAGAGTACTTTTAAGAATGGGGATCTGTGAAATTTTTTTTATTAAAGAAATTCCTCCTAAAGTATCAATAAGTGAAATGGTTGAAATATCAAAGATATATAGTACTGATGAAAGCCCAGTATTTATAAATGGTATTTTAGACGCTGTTTATAAAGATTATCAGAAAAAAGAAAAGGAATAAACGTTTAAATGGTGCTATCAAAAATATTTGGTACAAAATCTGATCGAGAGATAAAGAAACTTACTCCTACTATAAATAAAATAAATCAAATGTTTGAGTCTTTATGTTCTAAATCTGATGAAGAATTAATTAAACGTACTATAGAATTAAGAGAATTTGTAATCAAAACTAGGCAAGAAAGTAATGACTCTCTCCCAACTGAAATGGATAAAAAAGAAAGAAATGATAAAATATTGAAAGCAGAACATGGTGCTCTAGGGTTGATTATGGTAGAAGCCTTTGCGATGGTTAAAGAAACTTGTCGCAGAATGTGTGGATCATCTTGGCAAGTATCTGGTCAAGAAGTTATCTGGGAAATGATTCCTTATGATGTCCAGTTATTAGGAGCTATTATTTTACATAATGGTAAAGTTGCTGAAATGAAAACTGGAGAAGGAAAAACACTTGTAGCAACAATGCCAATATTTTTGAATGCGCTTACAGGTCGTGGAGTCCATGTTATCACTGTAAATGATTATCTTGCTCAGCGAGATGCAGAATGGATGGGGGAGGTATATAAACGTCTTGGTTTGACAGCTGGGTTTATACTTAATTCAATGGATAATTCACAACGTAGAGAAATGTATCACCGAGATATAATTTATGGGACCAATAATGAATTCGGTTTTGATTATCTTAGGGATAATATGGCATTGCAGGCTGAAGAAAAGGTTCAAAGAGGGCATGCTTTTGCAATTGTTGATGAGGTGGATAGTGTTTTAATTGATGAGGCTAGAACACCTCTTATTATATCAGGAGCGGTTGATAGCCCCGTTGATGAGACGTTTACAACACTGAAGCCTGGTGTAGAACAGTTAGTTAAAAAACAATCTACTTTAGTTGCAGACTTAGTGCGTGGAGCAAAAAAATATCTTGAAGATGGTGATGATGATAATGCAGGATTAAAACTTTTACGAGCACAGAGAGGTATGCCAAAACATCGTCAAGTTATGAAAATTTTTCAAGAAACGGGGATGCTCAAATTAGCCCAAGATATTGAATCTATATATATACGTGATAAGAAAATGCACGAAGTAGATGATGAATTATTTTTTGCAATAGATGAAAAAAGCCATGTTATGGATATTACAGAAAAAGGTCGCAATATTCTTTCACCTGACAATCCAGACACATTTGTGATTCCTGACCTTGGTGAATTATTGTTAGAGATAGATGAAAAAGATGACTTAAGTCAAAAAGAAAAAGATCTTGAAAAAGAAAAAGCTCATCAACTTCATGCCGATCGTAGTAGTACTATTCATAATTTTAATCAATTACTCAGAGCCTATACATTATACGAAAAGGATGTTGAATATGTTCTTCAGGATGGTAAGGTTATGATTGTAGATGAATTTACAGGCCGTGTACTTCCAGGGAGACGTTATTCCGATGGGCTTCATCAAGCTTTGGAGGCAAAGGAAAATGTTCGTATTGAACGAGAGACACAAACTTTAGCAACTATTACTATCCAAAACTACTTTCGTTTGTATAATAAATTGGCTGGGATGACTGGTACTGCTGAAACTGAAGCTGAAGAACTGGGCTCTATTTACAAACTTGATGTTACAGTTATTCCTACTCATAGATCTATTACTCGAGATGACAGGGATGATCTTGTTTACAAAACCAAACGAGAAAAGTATAATGCAGTTGTTAATGAAATATTAGAATGTCACCAGCGAGGACAGCCTGTATTGGTGGGTACCATATCTGTAGATGTTTCAGAATTATTATCTCGTATGCTAAAGCGAAAAAATATTCCTCATAATGTTTTAAATGCAAAACAACATAAAAGTGAAGCAGATATTGTGGCTAGGGCTGGACAAAGAGGTGGTGTCACAATTGCTACCAACATGGCTGGTCGTGGTACAGATATAAAACTTGGAGTTGGAATTAAGGAATTAGGTGGGCTCCATATTATTGGAACAGAACGCCATGAGTCTCGTAGAATAGATCTGCAATTACGCGGTAGGAGTGGACGTCAAGGAGATCCAGGCTCCTCTCGATTTTATCTTTCATTAGAAGATGATCTTATGCGGCTTTTTAGTTCGGATAGAGTTGCTTCTATCATGGATCGTATGGGAATTGAAGAAGGAGAAGTTATATCTGCTGGAATGGTGACCAGAGCTATATCTGGAGCCCAAAAAAAAGTTGAAGTAAGAAATTTTGGTATAAGGAAGCATCTTCTAGAATATGATGATGTCATGAATCAGCAACGTCAAGTAGTCTATGATATAAGAAATCAAGCTTTAGCAGGCAAAAATATGCAGAAATCGGTTTTCCAAATTTTAGACGATTTTATTTTAGATGAAATTGAATTACAATCAGATACAGGGACACCTGAGCTCTGGGATTGGGAAAGTTTAAAACAACGTTTTTCATCACATGTAATGGTAGATATATCCTATGATAGGATTAAAGTAGAAAGTGGAACAACAGATCTTAGGTATGATAAAATAGCTGATTGGATATTTGACCAAGCTAAAACCGTTTATAGAGGAAGAGAATCTTTGATTCCAGAAGATGTAATTCGTGGGTTTGAGCGTTTTATAATTTTGAGGACTATAGATGATAAGTGGAAGGATCATCTTTATGCAATGGATCAGTTGCGCGAGGGTATAAATCTCCGGGCGTATGGTCAGAAAAATCCATTACTTGAATATAAGTCTGAAGGCTTTAAAATGTTTCAAGCGATGATGGCAGAAATGAATTCATTAACTATCCAAAGGTTATTCAGAACTCAGTTGCAAGGCATGGAAACACCGCAAGCGCAAACCCGATCAGGTGTAAAAAATATTCAAGCATCTCATCAGGATACTACTGGTATGGGTCTCCAAGGTCAATCTCAATCTCAAAATTCAAATAAACCTAGCCAAGTACGTACTCCTATCCAAGTAGGCAGGAAACGAGGTCGTAATGAAAAAATTTTAGTTGTAGGCCCTGATGGATTGCAGATTGAGATTAAATATAAAAAATTGCAAAATTATTTAGAAAAGGGATATACTCAAGTTTAAAATGAATAAGAATCGTTTTCAAACCCGTGCAATCCATATTGGTAATAAACCCGATAAGGATACAGGATCAGTTGCTGTACCTATTCATCTTACATCAACTTATAAACAAGATAAAGTAGGCAGTCATAAAGGGTTTGATTATTCTCGTGGTGGTAATCCTACAAGAAGTTGTTTTGAACAAAACATTGCTTCACTTGAAGGAGGTGAATATGGTATCGCATTTGCTAGTGGAATGGCCGCCACTACTGCTCTCTTTCAGACTTTGAATCATGGTGACCATGTCATCATAGGTCGAAATGTTTATGGTGGTACCTATCGCATGGTAGTAGAAGTTTTATCAAATCATGGTTTTGAATTTGAATTCGTTGATACTCGGTTTATTGCAAATATTGAAGCTGCATTAAAGCTCAATACGAAATGGATTTTTGTAGAAACACCTACAAACCCATTATTAGAATTATGTGATATAAATCTTATAGCTGAATTATGTAAAGTGAATAATATAAAGCTTGCGGTAGATAATACTTTTATGAGTCCATATGGACAAATGCCCTTAAAACTAGGGGCAGATATTGTAATGCACAGCTCAACAAAATTTATTGGAGGTCATAGTGATGTAATTTCGGGAGTATTAATTACTAATGATTCAACGTTAGCAGAAAAACTGTATTTTATACAGAAATCAGGTGGTGCGATTCCAAGCCCCTTTGATTGTTGGTTATTACTTCGTAGTACTAAGACCATGGCATTACGTGTACAAAAACAGTCAGATAATGCAATGCAGCTTGCAAGGATACTCCAAAGCCATGCAAAAGTAAAATCTGTTATTTATCCAGGTTTAGATTCTCATAGTCAATATGATCTTGTTTTGAAACAGCAAAAAAACCCAGAAGGGGTAGCGATATTTGGTTGTATGATTTCTTTTAAATGTGAATCAATTAAAAAACGTGATAAGTTTTTATCTAAATTACGAATATTCACTTTGGCAGAAAGCCTTGGGGGGGTAGAAAGCCTTGTTTGTGTACCTTTTGAAATGACGCATGCTTCTGTTCCATCAAAAACTAAAGAAGATATGGGACTAACTCCTGAATTGATAAGGTTATCCGTTGGAATTGAACATATAGATGATTTGGTTAAAGATATTAACCAAGCACTAGAAGATTAATTTATGAGTGAATTATCGGTAGAAAATCGTTATTTTAAGTGAACGTAATTGGCTTTTTACCCAGTTATAATAAAGAAAACCCATCTAAATAATTATTAAAATATATCATTTATGATATTTTCGGAGAATAGAATGGTAACCAAGTATAGATTGTATTATTTATTTATCTTGTTTTTATTTACCTATAATACGGCTATTTCTAATGTCACTATTTCTTTAGGTGACGTAGCTGTAAATGGTTATACAGAAGATATAATTATTCCTGTAACTGTGACTAATCCGGACGATATAGTTGGAGGTTTTCAGTTTGATTTAATTGCTGTTCCAAGTTTAATAACTCTTTCAGGAGCAAATCCAATTGATACAGATAATTTTAGTGCAGATTTTAATATATTAGATGATGGTTCGGGTAGAATAATATTCTATAGTAATACAGGTGATGGAATTGCTGCAGGAAGTGATGATATTGTTATGAATATCCATTATAATGGTGAGGATGTACTCTCTGCATCAATTGATATAGAATGTTACGATCTTATGGTTAGCGATGAAGAAGGTAATGTGATTTCTGGAGATTTGGTTAATGGATTAGTCACTATTGGTAATATAGTTACAATTAGTGCATCAACCGATACAGGTGATGTCTCAGAACAAGTTTATATAGATATTAGTATTCAAAACTCTGGTCAAGTTGGAGGTTTGCAGTTTGATATTTATGACACTCCAAATTATTTAGATGTGACAGGATTCTCTACAACAGATAGGTCATCAGGTTTTACTATTGATTTCAATGAACTGGAGAGTGGAGTAACACGAGTGCTGATGTATAATGCTGAAAATAGTAATATTGAATCAGGTTCGGGACCAATTGCAAATATGGAAATGGTTGTCCATGAAAATGCATATAATTCAAATGTAGGTATTAATTTTGAAAATATCACTATTACTGATGATATTGGTGGAACCTATTGGGTAGCAAGTGCAGACTCAGGCACTGTTACAGTTAGTCCTGGTTATATTGAAGAACCACATAATATTCAAGCCCAAGATGGTATGGATGCTCAGGTTCTTTTAAGTTGGGATCCGCCTTTTGGTCCAATCCCTGAAGATTTTGAAGAAGATTTTGAAGAAGGTACTATTCCTGATGATTGGACATTAACGACTAACTCTGCTCAAGGTTGGTTTATAACTCAAGATGGTTCTAGTACTTTTTGGACTATCCCATCCCATACATGGTATATGTGTTCAAATGATGATATGGCAGATGATGATGGTTCTGAAGACTATTTGATTACTCCTTCTCTAAATGTAAGTGGTGCTCAAACCGTTACATTAAATTTTGCATCATACTATGATGGCGCATATAGTCATACTGCTCATATTGAAGTAAGCACGGATGGTGTTAATTTTGAAGAAGTAGTCGCTCTAGATCCTGTATCTGAATGGGTGATAGAGACTGTTGATCTATCAGACTATGCGGGTGCATCTAATTTATATATTGCATTTCATTCCAATGATAATGGTTTCTGGGCTTCAGGATGGGCAGTTGATGACGTCTTTGTTACGTTTGCTGCTAGAGATGTTGATCGTATAGTGCACTATCAATTAACGGAATTAGGAGAATGGGCATTATCTGCACCCAAAGATGATATTGTGTCAAAGTTTAGTGGCGGAATTCCTTTTGATTTGAAGGTTGACTTAGATCAATTATTACCTTTGGAATTTAGACCAGTAGATATTGATGCATTTAAAGTTTATAGATCTTTAAATAGTGTATCAAATTTTGAAGAAATAGCTGAAGTTGGTGGAGATGTGACCAGCTATTTGGATGAAGATGTTATAAATAGTACAACCTATTATTATTATGTTACAGCGATATATCCAGATGGTTCAGAATCAGGCCCTACAGCAACCATATCAGCAACTCCTGTAGAATGGGTTGAACTATCTATGGATGATGGTGTTTCCTTGTCTGGGCAAAGTGATACTTTAGATTTTTATATCAATAATGAATCGGATTTGGGTTTGTTCTATTTTGAAATAATGGATTATCCAGATGTCATAAATAGCTTAAATATATTACCTACAGAAAGAACTTCTAATTGGGCACTAGAAATTGCTGATCAAGGTGATGGTACGATTGCTATTACTGGTATTAGTGTTGGTACTGCTTTAGCACCTGGTAATGGTGCAGTATGTAGAGCAGTTCTTTACCCCGTTGCTGATGAAGAAATGACAGTAAACTTATCATATACTACTGGCACATCTATTCAAGATGCTGGATATGTTGATTTAAATTGGACTGCTGAAGGTGGTCCATTCAGTTATGAAGTAGGGATTGAAACTCAGTATTTAAATCTTTATGGTGGTTATGGATTATCTGGCGAAGAAACTGTTGGTTCTGTTTTCCTTCAAAATACTCAGCCTATTTATGCTATTCAGTTTGATATTATGGCTGATCCTCCATTCATTAATGGAGTAGAACTATCATTTAGTGATTTATTAGATTTAGAGAATTGGTCTTATTCTGGAGTAGATCTTGGTATTGGTTATAGAATAACAGCTTATGATAATTCTCTTTCCAATCCAATTGAATCGGGGACAGGACATTTAGCAAATATAACCTATAATATTCTTGCTGGTATACCGGATTCAACAATTATTGATATTACAGTTAGTGAACCAGTCCTTGCAGATGTAAATAATCTTCCCATGCATACTGAAGGTATTCCTCATTCATTCTATGTTGGGCAGCCACCGGTTGGTTGCACTATTGAAAGTGTTTCAGGGCAAATGACTCCTGGCGGCACCGGTTTATTCGAAGTCCATATGGTAAATACAGAAACTGTAAATATACTAGAGTTTGAAATTTTAGATTTACCTGATTATATGACAGTAACCAATATTTCCTTATTAGATAGGTTTGACGATGGTACAATAGATGGGAATTCTGGTGAGGCAGAGGATGGCACATTTTACTTTTTAGGATATGATTTTGTTTCATCCATTGAACCTGGTTCAGGTCCAATTATGGAAGTAGAAGTACAATTTAATAATTCATTAGATAATCCCTCTGTAGTCTTTTGGATTAATACCATTTCAGCTGGTGATATCAATGCTCTACCCATTCCAGCGGTAGCTGATAATTTTGGGCAGTTTATAGGTGATATGCTTGAGAATGAAAACAATAAACCTCCCTATTCCTTTAAACTATATCCTAATTACCCAAACCCTTTTAATCCATCCACTGTTATAACTTATGATTTAGCTCAAGATTCTAATGTTGAACTTGATATTATTGATATGAGAGGAAGAGTAGTAAAAACTTTGGTAAATAAATATCAAAGTTCAGGCCAGTATTTTGTGAGTTGGTATGGGAATGATTTCTATGGCTCTATGGTAAGTGCAGGGGTCTATATTTATAGATTGAAAACCAATAATAGAATTTTCACCAAGAAGATGATTTTGATGAAATAATAAATTGATAATAATTAATATAGACCCATATTTGACTAAGGTGCTTTTTATAATAAACAATTTAATTTTGTTATTCTAAATAATGCCGCGGTGGTGGAATTGGTAGACACGCCAGATTTAGGATCTGGTGCACTTTGTGCGTGAAGGTTCGAGCCCTTTCCGCGGTACACAGGTTTAAGCCTTATTTCTCTGATGAGAGATGAGGCTTTTTTGCTTTGTATAGCTGTAATGAAACAGTCGGTTATTTAGTTCAATAAACGGCTAAA
>CAZPHE010000035.1:0-7231 GCA_964586315.1 uncultured bacterium
GATAGATAATATTATACATATACAAGGCACTGCTGAGATAGGAACATTTAACAATGTAGAGATTTTTGAAGTAAATGAATATGAATTAATTGGTAAAATAGTCAAATCTTAATTTTATGTTGGACAAAAAAGATTCAATTAGAATAAAAAAAATATCGTCCATTTTATATGAAATTAGTAAGGAAGTCAAAATTCTTCGCCATCTAGCTTGGCCAGAAGCTATTCGTCATCAATTTTTTAAATCAAAATCTGAGAAACTACCTGAAGTTGAATATCCAAAATTTGAATCTGAAGAAATTATATACAAATTAAAAAGCATTGAAAACTCTTTTGGTGATACTAATTATGATGAATGGTTAAAATCAAAGGCAACTGATATTTTAATGAGTGCAGAGTTGTTGAAATTCTGTGGGAAAAAGGAATTCTTTCAGCAATCTACAAAAATTTATGGTTCACCAAATTTTGTTTTAAGGGATGGTAAAACATCTTCAATTGATCTTGCTAAACAGTTTGAAACTGTAATTGATAAATATTATGATAATTTTTCAAAATCACTTAAGAACAAGAATATTGCTATTGAGAATGTTAAGAATGAGATTGAGAAAAGGATTGATACTGTATTTGGAACTAATAGACCAGAAGTAATAATTAGTGAAAAATTATCCGCTAAGGCCACAGCCAGTTCAAAAAGAATCAGATTGAAAAAAGACGCGCAATTTACCAAAAAAGATATTGAACAATTAGTCAATCACGAAGCATTAGTGCATGTTGCTACGACTCTAAATGGAAGACTCCAGAAAAGGATGAAAATTCTTGGTGCAAAATATGGCTCCATTACAAAAACACAGGAAGGATTAGCAGTATTCTCTGAATTCATTACAGGTTGTATTGATGTTAATCGTATGTACCGAATATCAGATAGAGTAATAGCAATACAAATGGCGATAGACGGTGCAGATTTTATAGACGTATATCGTTTTTTTCTTAATAGAGAAGGTAAAACTCAAGCTTTTGAAGATTCTAGAAGGGTATTTCGAGGTGGATTAATTACAGGTGGTGCTCCTTTTACAAAAGATATAGTCTATCTGGATGGATTCGTAAGAGTTCATAATTTTTTTAGGTCTGCTATTGCGAAAGGTAAAATAGAAGCGATGGAGATACTATTTTCTGGAAAGGTTGAGTTAGATGATATACCTATTTTGCTAAAAATGAAAGAAGAAGGATTAATTGCAAAACCAAAATTTCTCCCCAATTGGGTAACAGATATGAATTATCTAGTCAGTTATTTTGTGTTCTCAATGTTTGTAAGTGAAATGGATTATGATAAGGCGAATAATTATTACGATTCATTATTTTAAAATATATCCACTTTCTTAAGGAACAAAATAGAATGAAAACTGTTATATTTAGCATGTAATATTTATATAAAATATTGATTGAGGTTAAAAATGAGTAAATGGTTAATGACATTACTTAGTGTTTCTTTATTAGTGCTTGGTTGTGCCGGATCAAAGCCGAATCCTGTAAAAGAAAAAGATTTGCCCGATTGGGTAATGGCCCCGCCAAAATTTGATAACAAATATGTAGGAGTAGGAAGTGCTAAACGTGGTAGTTTTGAGTTATCAAAACAGGTAGCAACTGAACGCGCTAGGGTAGAAGTTGCACGTGCAGTTGAAACCACTGTCAATTCTGCTTTAAACGATCACATGTCTGCATCTGGTATGGGTGATGACATCAGTAATACAGAATTTTCAGAATCTGTTTCAAAATCACTAGTGAGTAAAACTCTAAAAGGATGTACTATTGAAAAAACTGAAATGATTAAAGAACGTGTATTTGTTATGGTAGTATATGATGTGGGTAAAGCACGTGATGAGGCAAAGACTTCTGCAAGGGAAGAAGTTAAAAAACAGGAAGCCCTATACAATGAATTTAAAGCACGAAATGCATTTGATTCTCTGGATCGTGCTATTGACCAAATGCAATCATCTACAGGTATTTCAGATTTAGATTAACTATTTATAAAAGCGATTCAATAACGCGAATCATTTCTTGATATTCTTCTTTCTCGAAAAGTCGTGTAAGAAAAACGATTGTACCATTTTGATCTATTACGACGTTGCGAGTAACCCCTGAATTTTTATCAGCAAATAGACCAAAAATATTTGCACCAGGATCAAGTGCAAGGGGATATGTAGTTCCCATCTCTTTTTGAAATTTCAATACAGTTTCTCTTGGCTCATCCCTATCGACTCCTATTAAAACCAATCCTTTCTCTTTAAACTCCTGCCAAACATCTTTTTCAAGGTGTGGCATTTCGATTCTACATACTGAGCACCAGCTGGCGGTGAATTGGAGTACCACAACCTGTCCTTTTAAATCAGAGATACTAATTTTTTCGCCTGTTGCATATTCCATCATAAAGTTAGGAACTTTTTCACCTATATTTACCACATAGCCTCGATCATCAACCCCACGTTTTTTTACCATATCAACAAATGGTTTGCTGCTTGAACGAAGAGTGCGTTTCTGAGTTTTAAAGTCTACCTCGTATAATCCAAACTTCATTTTATAACCTTCTGTCCATTCAAAATTATCCATCAAGCTCCAATAGAAGTACCCCTTAATGTCAAGTCTATCTTTTAGGGCCATATTGAGAGCATAGATATAGCGCTCAATAAACAGTGTTCTAATACTATCTCCGCGATCTGCTACTCCATTTTCTGTAACGTAAATAGGTTTTTTTAATGTGCTGATTGTGTGGAGAGCTTTATATAAGCCTTCAGGATATAAAGCATAGTCCATATCGGTTTGAATATCTTTTGAACGTTTTTTAAATACAAAAGGTTTTGAAGGATTAAACTGACCCCTTACATGCATCCTGCTGTAATAGTTTAATCCTATAAAATCAAGTGACCCTATTGCATTAGGATTGTTCATTTCTTTATTAACCATCCCTGGTAAATAAAAGTTAGAGTCCCCTGTTTTGAGAAATTCTAATGTAGAATTGGTAAAAACATCATTCAATACTTTGCTAAAAACCCAATCAAGTATGTGCCACCTTCTTAGTGGATCAAACTGAAATATATTTTTTACAAGTCCAATTTGTACCCTATCTCCGCCAGGTAAACTTTTTAGGTGTCTATAAACTTGAGTATGTGCATTGAGTAAATTTTCAAGTACTTCACCTGCTAAAACAGGATCTTTTTTACCAGGAGGAAAGACACCATTAAAATATCCCTGTGATACAAACACAGATGGTTCATTGATTGTACACCAGATCGGAACCATGCTATTTAGTTCTTGAAATACAATTTCCGAAAATTCTACAAAGTATTGAATATTATTATTTTTTTCAAATCCACCTAGTTTTTCAAACCAGATAGGATGAGTGAAGTGGTGTAGGGTAATAACAGGAGTAATTTTTGCTTCAATCAGAGCATTGCACAGATCTTTATAATGATTTAGCGCAACTTGATCTATTTTTCCTTTTTTAGGTTCAATCTTCGACCATTCAACAGAAAATCTATAATGGTTAACTCCTAATTCTTTCATCAAGGAAATATCTTCGGGGTATCTTATCCAATGATCAGCAGCAAGACCGGATTTCTCACTATTATGTATTCTACTCTGATTATTTTCATCCAATGAATGTTCCCAGATATACCAATTATTATTTTCATTATTACCATCTACCTGATGAGCTGCTGTGGCTGTTCCCCAGATAAATGAATTAGGGAAATGAATATCTTGTGTATTGATTTTATCCCAGTCCCATTGGATTTCTGGGTATTGATAAGAAAAATATATAGTCGGAGTGATCCACAAGAGTGTGGTAGCACCTAGAAATGTAATTAATAAATTTTTCAAAATTATTTTAAGCTAAATCCTTGAGATTGCATCCAAACATCATTTGGAAATTTTGTCATATAGTTTCGTATTCCGTCAGGCAAAATAACTAAACATTTTTTTTTCAAAGATAGTTTTTCTGCAGCTTTTAAGGCAGCAACCATCGCACTCCCAGAGGAACCGCCACATAATAGTCCTTCTTTTTTAATCAAGCATCTGGCCATGATGAAAGACTCTTCATCATTGGTCTTTATGTACTCATCTACAAGGTCATTATCCAGAACATCGGGAAAAAAATCATATCCTATACCTTCTACCAAATATGGTTCCACTATTTCTCCACCACCCAATATCGATCCTATGGGGTCTGCACCAACAATGATAATACCCGGAATTTCTTCTTTGAGCCGTTTTGCGACTCCTGTAATTGTACCTCCGGTTCCAACTCCCATAACCACCATTTTTAAATCTTTTCCAAAATCCTTAAGAATTTCTTCAGCAGTTCCGTAGTAGTGTGCATCAGGATTAGAAGGATTAGCATATTGATCTAAGATATGTGAGCCAGGAATTTCCTTCTGGAGTTTTTTTGCAACTCTTATATGACTATCAGGATCATCATATGCTGCTTCTGTTGGAGTACGGATTATTTTCGCACCAAGGGCTTCTAGAGCGATTTGCTTTTCTCTACTCATTTTTTCGGGCATAGTTATAATGCAACGATACCCTTTTACAGCTGCAGCAAGTGCAATACCTTGGCCAGTATTACCGGATGTGGGTTCTATGAGAGTTTCACCAGGCTTAATCCTTCCTAATTTTTCAGCATCTTCAACCATTCTCCATCCAATGCGATCTTTTATAGATCCACCAGGATTAAGGAACTCGCATTTTGCGTAAAATTCACAATCAAGGTTATTCCCGATTGTGTTCATTTTTACTACCGGTGTATTACCAATAGTGGTTAGTATATTATCATGTATCATTTAAATTAACCTTAAATATTAATCTATTAGATATAATTGCTTAATATAAATTACGGGACTACTATCTATCTTAACATGGAAAACATAATTGATTAACAATTCAAAAAAATTAGCGGGTCCATTTCTGATTGATCTAAAAAATCGGTTCAAAGAAATTGCTGGTGATGATTTATTAATAGATAAAACTGAATTTAAGGATGGATTGAAACTAACTAATGAAGAAATATCAAATAGATTATTTGATATTTTTGATAAAGATGGCAATGGAACTATTGACTACAATGAGTTTATTGGGACTGTTGAGTCCATTGTTAATGGAGATCAAGCGGAAAAGATTAATTTCGCTTTTGAATTACATGATCTTGATAAAAGTGGATTTATTGATAGATATGAGCTGAAAATCTTAATCCATCAAAGTTTTATAGAAAATGATCTTGATTTTGATCAATTCCAGATAGACCTATTAGTAGAAGAATTTTTTAAAAGGGCTGATAAAGATAAAAGTAATACAATAGACTTTAATGAATTTTTAGATATTGCACAGCATTACCCTGATTTTATTGAAGGATTTGCGGTAAACCCAATAAATTGGCTCATCCCTGACCGTTATAAGAATAAAACTATTGATTTGACAAATAATGAAAGTTCTAGAGGTAGTAAAACTGGCATTCAAGTGCAAGACATAAGCTTTTTTAAATGGCTACTAATTCCTAGATTTATATTTTTTTATAATATTCTAATCAATAGAAAAAAAAATCGAAATAGGGTAGAGCTCCAATCCGTAAGTCTATTACCGTCCAAAGTTCTGGAACTCAATGTAACTGTACCGAATAAATTTACATTTACACCAGGTGACTATCTCTATTTAAACTGTAAAGAAATATCAAAAACTCAATGGTATCCCTTTAATATTATTCGACAGACAGAAGAGGGAGACTTGGTTTTACATATTAAATCAAATAATACTTGGTCAGCTAGGCTTTATGATTTGACTTTAAATGTTGTTGAAAAAGATACTTCCTTAAATTGGCGAATTCGCGTAGATGGACCTTACGGTGAATCCAGTAAGAATATATTAGATACTGAGCATGGGATTCTTGTAGGAGCTGGATATGGTATATCGCGAATGGCTCCGATACTTCAGGATATTGCTCTGCGTATAAAAAATGGACCTGATGAGGTTAGGTTAAAGAAGATTGATCTCTGTTGGATCATAGAAGATCAAACCTATTTTGAATGGTTTACAAAATTAATAAAAGATATTGAAAACGATGATTCAATAGGGTTTTTTAACTATCACATCTTTTTTATTGATAAGTCCCCTAACGAATTCAAAGAAAGAATAATGTATATCACAACTAATCTAAAAAGCAATCAGACGAATGTTCATCTTATTGATAGCTTTTGGGATCAATCTAATTTTGGGGTTCCTAATTGGGATTTCAGGATTGATGATATACGCTCAAAATACCAAGATATGCAGAGTAATGTTTTCTACAGTGGGCCTAGTAAATTCAAGAAATCGCTTAAAAAGTCTTGTAAAAGGTTAGGTATCCCTTTTTTACATAAGAGATTTTAATACTTAACTGGCTTCTTTGAATCTATCAGATTCTATATTTTCAATGATGATTTTATCAGTATAATCAATTTTAATTTTATTAAGATTTTGGTGTTTGAGCATATGCTTTGTTATCTCTGATAAAATATCCCTTCGTATTAACCGCTTTATTGGTCTTGCACCATACTCTGGCTGGTAACCATTGTTTACTAAGTATTTTAAAACATTAGGACTTACGATACAATGTAGACCTTTTTGTTTTAAGTCATCAACCATTTCATTCACATTCGTATTTACAATTTTTTTCACCACGTCTTTGCTGAGGTCCTTGAACTTAATAATTTCATCAATCCGATTGCGCATCTCTGGACGCAGAAATGTTTTCAGTTCTATCTCAGAAAGATTTGAGGTCATAATGATAATAGTATTTTTGAAATTTATATTCCGACCTTTTGAATCTGTAAGTCTGCCATCATCTAAAACCTGTAATAGAATATTTAATACGTTTGGGTGTGCCTTTTCAATTTCATCAAAAAGAATTACTGAATATGGATTTTGTAGGGTTTTCTTCGAATTTTTTCAGTTAAGTGTCCGCCTTCATCATATCCAATATATCCAGGAGGTGACCCAATTAATTTGCTTACAGAGTGGTTCTCCATTAGCTCACTCATATCCACGCGGATCAGTGCTTTAATATCATCAAAAATTACATCAGAAAGGACTTTTGCAAGCTGAGTTTTTCCTACACCAGTTTTCCCCATAAAAAGAAATGATCCCAGTGGCTTATGAATATCAGTAACTCCTAATTTTGACATGCGAATCACATCAGAAGTCCTTGTAAGCG
>CAZPHE010000035.1:7241-8197 GCA_964586315.1 uncultured bacterium
CCTCTTTGATTTGATTGCATCAATGTTTGAAGAGATTGAGGATCAATACCTGGTAAAGGAATATAAGTACCTAATCTATAAACTGAGAGCACTAAAATAGTGAAAATAATTCGATTTCTTAAGTCATTTTCCAGTTTTAAAAGCTTTTCTTTTTCACTCTCCAGCATTTTACAAACCGGGATACCGGTCCATTTTGAAACAACTTCTGCTATATCGCCTGGTGTTACCTCAAGCTTTATAAATTGAGTGTTCTCCAATTTTTTTGTGGATTTTTCAACTTCTTGTTCCAAAGTCGGTATCGTATCATATTGAAATTTTGAAGCAGCAGTGTAATTTCCCTTTTTCTGTTCTGAAAACATTTCAATTTTTGCTTTTTCCAATTTTCCTCTGAGTTTTGTTATGTTTTCCACTATTATTTTTTCTGTGTTCCAAATTGCCGTATTTTCTTGGAGCTTGGTTTCCATTGATTGAATCTCGCGTTTGCATTCATCCAATCGTTCTTTTGATTTAAGGTCTGTTTCTTTTTTCAGCGCTTCTCTTTCAACTGCTAGCATCATTAATTGTCGCTTGATGTTATCAATTAGCTCCGGTGCTGAATTAATCTCCATTCGTAGTTTTGACGCTGCTTCATCTAGGAGATCTACCGCTTTGTCCGGTAAAAATCGATCTGATATATACCTGTCTGAGAGCTTGCTCGCTGAAATAAGAGAAGAATCTTTGATATTTAGACCGTGATGTAGTTCATACTTATCCTTAATGCCACGGAGAATAGTAATTGTGTCTTCTACATTGGGCTCGGAAATATACACATGCTGAAATCGCCTCTCTAGCGCACCATCAGTCTCTATATATTTTTGGTACTCATTTATGGTTGTTGCTCCAATAACTTTTAAAGTTCCACTTGCTAGATCTGGTTTAATGATGTTTGCTACATCCATGTGACCTTGCCCACCTGC
>CAZPHE010000035.1:8207-21134 GCA_964586315.1 uncultured bacterium
TCATATGAATCTCATCAATAAAAACAATTATTTCACCATTTGTTTTTACCGCATTGATAAAGTTTTTAAGTCTTTCTTCAAATTGACCTTTGTATATAGCTCCTGCTACCATAGCAGGGAGGTCCAGAGTAATCAGATTTTTACCTTTAATATTATCAGGCACATCCCCCTCACTAATTCTTTTTGCTAATCCTTCTATTACAGTTGTTTTCCCCGTACCAGGTTCACCAATTAATAAAGGATTATTTTTTTTCCTTCGTGATACGATTTGAACAATTCTTCTGATCTCTTCTTCTCTTCCTATAACCGGATCAATTTCTCCACCCTTGGATAGTTCAGTAAGGTTAATCCCGTAATTTTTAATGGGATCTTTATTATTTTCTGGATTCTGTGTTTCTTGTTGATTAATCATACCTGTTTAAGAGCTCCTTTGTAAAAGGAGTGGAGGTATAATCCTCCACTCCTATAGATTAAGTTTGTATTAATTAACTTTTATTTCTCTTGTAATGGGGAGCGTATCTTTTTGTTTTTGAAGCTCAATCTTTAAGATACCATTTTTAAAGGTAGCTGAAATTTTTTCTTCATTGACAGATTTTGGTAATTTAAATGATCGTTTAAATACCCCAAAAGGACGCTCACTATAGTGGTAGATGTCATTGTTTTGGTCAGATTCACTTTTGCGCTCACCAGATATGACTAACGTTTTATCTATAATCTTAACTTTGACATCTTTTTTTGTAAGTCCCGGTATATCAGCATTTATAATGAATGACTTATCAGTCTCATTAATATCAACTTGTAGAGAATAATCTATTTCTGATTTATGGTTAAGAGTCCAATCATGGTTAAATACTGTTTTGATCATATTATTCATCTCATCATAAAGATTGTGAGTTGTTGGTTTGAATTTTACAAGTGTCATTTTTAACTCCTATTTATGTTATTTGTAATTTCATTTATATGAATCAAAAAAAGTGCCAATACTAATTTTCTGCATATATATTTTAAATATATGTAAATTTGGCGTAAATGAAGGTTGTAAAAATATAAAAAAGAGCCAAAAGGGCATAATAGAATACTATTATGATTGAAATTATTGTTTCACGCTAGATTTAAATTTTGATTTTATCTATCAGATTTAATTTTTTTTCCTAATCTATAGTTTTATTTTCTGAACCTATTTTAATTATCAAATTATTCTTTAATTAATGGTGAAAAATCATGAAAGAACAAATCGATTTAAGTAAATTATTAAGTGCCGTAGATGTGCCGGCTCAATGGATCGGAATTCGTGAAGTTTACGAAGCTCATACCCCTAGAATGATTCGAGATGGTGTTCCAGTTACAAATGCACGGTCTGTCACACATGGAGTTATGGTTGAGGTATTAGTTGATGGTCAATTTGGTTATTATGGGACACCAGATATGACTAAAAAAGCTGTCTCAGATGCAGGAAAAAAGGCATTTGATCAAGCAAAAAAAGCCTCGAACCATTCACTCTATAACTTTGACACAAGTGCACGACCTCCCTATAAAGGAAAATATAAATCACCCTATATCAAGAATAGAGACACACTTTCAGCAGGTGCCCTGAATCACTTATTATTAGATGCATATAAACATTTAAAAGTGTCGGATAAAATTGTTAGTGCATCTGCATTGTGTCAAGTTATAGAAACTAAATCTAAATTTATGAGTTCTAATGGAAGTGATATTTCACAGGAATTTTTAATGCTGGAATTTGATTTAAGTGCTACTGCTGCAGATGGGTCTAATCAACAAACAAGAACCTTTGGCGGGATGCGTGGTACATGTAGGCAGATGGGCATGGAATATTTTGATCAGCATGAAATCCTTGCTAATGCAGATCGTATTGGAGAGCAGGCTCTTGAATTGCTTCATGCTGATGAATGTCCGAACGGAGAGATGGATGTTATCATTGCGTCGGATCAGATGATGCTCCAGATTCATGAAAGTATTGGACATGCCCTTGAAGTAGACCGAATTCTAGGTGATGAAAGAAATTATGCAGGATGGAGTTTTGTGACCTTAGAAGATTTTGGCTCTCTTCAGTATGGATCAGAACTAATGAATATTACCTTTGATCCTACATTAGAAACAGAATTTGCATCGTATGCTTTTGATGATGGAGGGTTAAAAGCGACTAAAGAATATTTGATTAAAGATGGAGTTCTAATCAGAGGACTTGGTGGACAAGAAAGCCAAATCAGGTCTGATCTGAATGGTGTTGCAAACTTTCGTTCCAGTGGCTGGAATCGTGCACCAATTGACCGAATGGCAAACATTAATCTTGAGCCTGGAAAATCTACATTTGATGAATTAATAGGAAGTGTCGAAAATGGTGTCTATATGGAGAGTAACAAATCATGGGCTATTGATGATTATAGAAATAAATTTCAATTTGGTTGTGAGTATGGGAAACTTATTGAAAATGGAAGGTTAACAAAAACCGTAAAAAATCCAAATTATCGTGGTATTTCAACTCCTTTTTGGAATAATCTTAAGGGAGTAGGTAATGAAGAAACATTTGGGATCTATGGTACTCCAAATTGTGGTAAGGGAGAGCCTAATCAAGTAATTAGAGTTGGCCACGCATCTCCCGTATGTTTATTTGAAAATGTCCAAGTTTTTGGAGGTGTATAATGCGTAGAGTATTTAATGAGTTAAGTGATGCTTTATTTTCTTATTTAAAAGATGGAGAATATTTAGTTATAGGATTTGTTGGTGAAAACAGTCAATTCATTCGTTTTAATAATGCTTCTATCCGCCAGAAAGGACTGGTAGATGATTCAAGTCTATCTTTAAAATTTATTTCAAATAGTAGAACCTGCTATGGTGAGTTTACAGTATCTGGTAACAATAATATAGATATTGAAAATGGTAGGAAAGAAATAGATCGTATGAGAATAGAATCGAAAGAGATTCCTGTAGATCCTTTTATCGTATTACCAGAAAATTCCGGTTCAAGTAGCGATATTAAGGTTGCTAATGGATTACCCTTTGAAAATGCAGTGGGTGCTCTTTTACCTGCTATTCAAGGAATAGATTTTGTTGGTATATGGGCGAATGGTAAGATGTATAGAGGGAATGCCAACAACCTTGGTCAAAGACACTGGTTTGAAACAGAATCATTCTGTCTAGATTATTCTTTGGTGACTGCTGAGCATCAAATGGTGAAGGGGTGTTTTGCAGGAAACGATTGGAATCAAGATGAGTATGAAACATATCTTTCACGTAGTAAAAAAAAATTGGCATTAATGGAAAGAAAGCCGATAAAAGTGGAAACTGGAGAATATAAAACTTGGTTTGAAGCAGCAGCGGTTGCAGATTTTTTAGGAATGTTTTCATGGAATGGTATTAGTGAAGCTTCTTTGAGGCAGGGATGTAGCGGATTTGGTCGTATGCGGCATGAGGATGTGCGTTTATCACCTAAGTTCTCCATCGCAGAAGATTTTTCACCAGGATATTGTCCTAAGTTTAACTCAAATGGAGAGATCTCTCCTGAGTCATTATCTCTAATAGATAGAGGACAATTAGAAAATACCTTGGTTAGCTCTCGTTCTGCAAAAGAATATAATTTAAAGTCAAATTATGCTGAACATGGAGAATACATGAGGTCTCCAAGAATGAAACCTGGAAAATTAAATCACGACGATATATTAAATCACATAGATAAGGGTTTATTCCTATCGAATATTCATTATTTAAATTGGAGTGATAATTCTGGTGGTAGGATTACAGGTTTGACACGTTATGCATGTTTTTGGGTAGAAGGTGGTGAAATTGTTGCACCTATAGAAACCATGCGATTTGATGACTCTTTTTATAGATTTTTTGGTGATCAATTATCAGAAGTAGAAAACAAATTAACTGTGGTACCTGAAATAAGCACCTATGGCTCTAGATCCTTAGGTGCCACAACATGCCCTGGTATTTTAGTAGATTCCTTTGCATTAACACTCTAGTAATATGGAGTTCTCGGCTTTTATAATATTCCTTATTGGTTTTATAATTGGTGGTGGGATTATTTGGTACCTTCGTCAGAGAGAGTTTGATTCATTGAAGCATGGTAGAGAACAATTGAAGAATATTTTTGGTGATTTAACCAATGAAGCTTTAATTGTAAATCAAAAACAATTTTTGGAGCTTGCAGAAGATAAATTCTCGACTCTTTTAGGTAAATCAGATGAACAATTAGGTAAGAAAAAAGAATTGATTGATTTTACATTGAAGCAGATGAATAGTGATCTGAAAAATCTTTCAGAAAATACTGTAGCATTAAAATCTCAAATGGAAGTATCACGAAAAAGAGTAGGTGAGTTAAATGATACTACGTTACAATTACGCCAAATTCTTTCTAATTCACAAGCGCGTGGACAGTGGGGAGAGCGAATGGTGGAAGATATTTTAAATTTTATTGGTTTAAGTGAAGGCATAAACTATAATAAACAATCTCAGTCTGGAACTGACCGTCCAGATTTTACTTTTTTTCTTCCAGATGAGAAAACACTCAATATGGATGTAAAATTTCCATTAAATCACTATGAAAAATACATTTCAGCTGAAAATGATATTGAAAAAGAAAGTGAGAAAAAGGCATTTTTAAAAGATGTTCGAAATCGTATTAAAGAAGTATCAAAGCGCTCGTATATTGATCCAAAAGGAAGTACAGTAGATTATGTATTATTATTTATTCCTAATGAAAGTATATATTCTTTTCTTAATCAGGAAGATGGAGCTCTAATTGATTTTTCACTTGGACAAAAAATAATTTTATGTTCTCCTATAACTTTGTATGCAGTATTATCATTAATTCGACAGGCTGTATCCAATTTTTCAATGGAACAAAAAGCTGGGAAAATGCAGGAATTAGTAGGTGTTTTTAAACAACAATGGGGAGAATATATTTTACAAATGAAAAAATTTGAGGGTACTCTGGATACTCTCAATAACCATTACCAAAGACTACTAACTACCCGACGAAATCAATTGGAAAAACCGATGGAAAAAATCTCGGAACTCCAATTAGGAAAGGATGATCAATGAATGGATTTAAACAAGTGAAGTATTTTATTAAATATATTATAAGTCTATTAATTTTAATATCGGCATGTGTTGGTCCTCCGCAATACAGTGATGGATTGCTTGAAAATATTCCTGCTATTGTTAATGAATCTGATTATTTCTCTCTATCTCTTTTAGGTGAAGATTATACAGACGAAATAGAATGGGATCTTGTATTTACAGGCACAATTGACGATATAATTCATTCTACATTTATTGTTAAAGATTTAAATATTAATCCTTCAGATTCTACTTTTGTTTTCATGTTGGATGAACAAGGTGATACTCTATTTATTGCAGGTGTGTTTAATGATATAACTTTTACTAGCCAAGACTCTATAATAAATATTGGTATTCCAAATAAAATTACCTTTAATGCAAATAACTTTACAGGAAGAATAGATTATCATATTATTAGGCAGCCATAAATATCTATTCCTTTCTATTTTTCTTCATTTTTTGCATATTTTGTATATTTAATGAATATACTTTTGTTAACAATGATCGATCGATCTTTGCTAGTAATGACTGGCTTACTTATTGGAGAAAAATCTAATGATTTATCATCAGATTGATATTTTGACTGGTTTATGACTTGATATTAAAAATTAGTAGGGAGGAATTTATGAAGTTGAATTTTCAGAGATTATCTCTAAAGTTGAAAAAAATACAGCATACTTTTTAGCAAAGGTAAAAAATGGATTAAATTAGAGTAGATAGGAAACCATTTACTATTGTTAAATCCTTTATATGATGATGGACTGCATTATGGATTACTAGCATATAAAAATTCGCAAAGGGATAGTATATCACATCAGATATATGAAGAATTTATTAAAAGATATAAACGTAATATAGGGAGAAATATCCAACATCTTATGATGACCTAATTTTTTAAAACATAATTTATTTTATAATAAGTATTACCTTAAGTTTATTTTTGTAATATTTGTATAATAGATAACTATTTTTAATGTCAAGGAGAGTTTATGAATCCTGCTAAACAAAAAGTCATTTTATTGACCGGTTCATTAATTATTTTACAAAGTTGTTCAACAGTTCAAGATTTGATAGATAAAACGAAACAAGGTGATGGTCAACTTAAAGAAGAATTGGGTACTGATAACCTTAAGGATAGAATATGGGGAGGAGGGAATGAAAAAACTAATCAAAATCAACCTGAATTATCTGCTCAGAAATATATAAACGTACACGATCTTGGAAGAAAAATCACACTTCATTCTAATTTCAATGAATTTTTAAGCCATATACCAGATGGTAAGTGGAAGTCCAGAGTATATTTAGCAAGGATTGATGATTTTCCGATTGGTAATATATACGGTGTTTTGGATAAGTGGGATATGGCATTAGAGACAGGCTTTATTGATGGATTAATTCGTAAAGGATTGACTGTTGCAGAAAAATTAGATCATGTAAACCCTAGAGATCCGTCAGAATTTGTAGGGACTTCTCCTGAAGATGCATTCTATATGCATGGTATTCACTTAGATGATCTTGATCTAATTAAAAAAGATATTCAAGCACCAAGTTTATTAACATATCAAATAATGGAATTTTCAGAAGAGAATCTTACTGTTGTTATTTATTTAAGAATGATAGATATAAATACAATGAAAATCCTTACATCTACTATGATTAAAGTAGGAGATGCTGTAAGTCTTCCAGCACAAAAAGAAATAGATGCTTTTAATGAGACGTATGAGATTGTAAAAAACATAGGTGATCTACCAAGATCTATTTTTGAGAAGAAGATTTCGTTAGGGATTTTGAATGCTGATATATTAAATATCTCTGGTAATTATAAAAATACACCATCAAAAAAAATAATGGCTATTGAAAATGGGATTATTACAGGTCTGATTCAAAATGAAAAATATAAGGATAATGCTCCTGTAATTATGGAAAAAACAAAAGGCTTTAAACTAAAATACCCTTCTGTTTACAATAGTATTGTGTTCAATACAAATCCCATCCTCTATGAAGAATGGTCTGAATTTGTAGAAGAAACAAATTGTAATGTATTATTGATGTACAGACATGTACCGAATAATGGATTATATATAAAAATTATTGATACTAGAGAAAATGGTTTGATATTTTATTCAAATGCTTTTGTATTTAATGGCAGAATGGATCAGGGTATTATTGAAAACCATGATATCGTTTCTGAACAGTTTAAGGCTAATGTAAATATATCCTTATTAAGAAATAAAAGAATATTATTAATCGATGGTGATAAGCAAGCGGTTGAATCGGAGGAGTATTTTAAAAACCAGCCAACTTTTAATGAGATGAATTTAATCATTGAAGAAGGTATGATGACTGCACTTGTTGAACAAAAGGTGTCGATCTATGAAAAACTAAAAACGTTATATCTTAAAAGACCTTGGATGTATGATGAAAAAGTCTTCAATCTGAATCCATTATATCTTGACTCATGGAGTCAGTTAAAAGAATTTGGTGTAGAAACTTTAGTTGTTTATAATAATTTAATTCCATATGAAGCTTTATCACCATCAAACCCAGATTATAAAAAAGTGGCTATCGGTATTAGGATCATTGATATAGATACTGGTGATATACTGCAGGTGAGTGAACTAACTAATTTAAATTAATTTCTATTTTTCTTAAATATATAGGAGAATAATTATGAAAAAAACTTTATTAATTCTATCCATTGGGATTTCGTTTATTTTGGCAAAATCTTTTACTGTTTCTGATCCACCTATGATATATATATATCATTTTGTGAGTTATGATACCACAGAAGTGATATTCCATGGTGGCGAGGGTGATCAAAGTCAGCATAAACGACTTAGGCTTCCCCGTTTTAACGCAAAGAATGATATAAGTAATTCTCAAACAACCATGATTGGGAAGACACTTGACCCAAAACTCGTTTCAGCAATGGTGACATCAGCAGTGGCACAGAACCCACATGTTAATATTGCTGGTGAATCTATACAAAACAGAATTAAAAGTGATAATTTTATTAAACTAATCAAGTCTTATGAATACCCTAAAAGAACAGACTTTATATTCATTGGTGAGATTAATACTGTTGCGAATCAATATGAAATTGATCTGAAATTAATTGATGTTTCTACCCAGAAAATAGTGAGTTCAAAATCATTTAATCTTCTGTTTGGTTCAATGGACCAACTTAGATCTAAAATTGATGGTATAATACAACCATTAATGAATGATATTGTTGAACCATTTGTAGGGTATAGTTTTTTGAGGGTTGATTCAACAAGCAGGGAAAGGATACGATGGGATGCGATTTATATAAGACCATTAAAAACTGTTGTCGGAGCTAATCTAAATAATACTTCTGAATCTGATTTTACTCCATATAACACTGAAGCTATGCCTTCATCATTTATGCAAACACATGGAAAAATATTAAATAAATATTTACCTGCAGATTATAAGCTAATTGGGGATTATTCAGGTAATGCAAGGTTTCTTACAGGTAATTATCGTTTTAGAGGTTTTTTAAAAAATAATGAAAAACCTTTTGAAACTGATTTTGTTGTTTTAGCAGGTGATTTAAATGAAGTTCATATGTCATTACCCTATACACCTCCTCCCAAAGATACAGATGAAGATGGTATCATTGACGATAATGATGCTTGTCCAGAAGTGCCTGGTGTTCCAAGCAATAATCCTAAATTTAATGGATGTCCACCACCGCCACCTCCTAAGCTATTAGGAAATATAAGAATTGCAAATATTTGGGATGGTGTAGAGTTTGAGCTTCTATATATTTCTGATAATGAAGCGGAATCAGTTTTGATAGGTAATAAACAAAACAATTTTTTAGAAGTAGATGCAGATTCCTTTGATTATATAATTAATAATGAAAAAAATTCTCTTACAATTTATGATCTACCATTAGGAAAGTATTTAAGAAAAAGTTGGGCTAAACCTATTGAAGTTTTTCCTGGTAAACACTATGTGAGTATGTTTTTTGATGATGATTCAATAAATCTCGATAAAGATGGTATGACACTAAAGACTACCATTGCCGATCAAAATAAAATTCAAGGTAGGGAAGTCATAATATATTTTGATCCATTTACTCCTTCTGAAAATGATGTATATAAACTTTTTCTGGAAGATAACCTAACACAGTTCACTGCTGCAAAAATTGTGGGTGAACTCCATATTGTGGGGTTCCCGGTTAGCTATACAGGATCGATTAGAGTTGAACGTGATGGGTTTAAAAATACTACTGTGGAGATAAATGCAGGTAATAAGAAAACATATCATATTGCAAACCTGACTATACCTGATGATCAAGAAGATAATTCAGGAGTTAGTAAACTAGGTTCATTATGGAATAATAAATAATATTTATTTTAACAATCTAAGTTGAATGAGTTTTTTAAATTCCATTTTTTCTGCATCATTCCAATGATTTAATTATTATCATATGAATTATCTATTATATTTTATAATATTTTTTTCTTTTCCACTCTTTGCACAGCAAGACTTTGAAGATTTTTTAAAACAACAACAGCAAGACTTTGATCATTATAAAAAATCAATAGCTGAAGAATACGCTGACTATGAAAAGGCAGAGAAAGCTGCATTTGAAAAATTTAAAAAAGATATTGAACTGAAATGGAATCAATTTAGAGGTTCAACAACTAAAACATATGTTTCCTATGATGATGACCTTCAATCTAGGGCAGCCGTTGATTATGAAAATGGTGAGTTAGTTATTGAAGTTATTATTGATAGTGATGCGTTAGACTTAAAAGGAATTAATTATTATGACGGTAATAAATATCAACCTTATCGTTTCGGTTATAAAAATCAATCAATTATTGGTAATTATTTATTTTTCTTGGTTTCATTCTTTTACTCTGATTTTCAAACAGCAGACCATGTAAAAAAAGAATTAGGGGAAAATCAAACTAAACCATTATTTCAGGATCTTGCGAAAACTAAAATCATAAAAAAGCTTGTAAAAATATTATCTGAAACAGATGATGAAGGTAATGGTATATTGGATAAACAATTAGCTGATTCGAATGGTGATGAGATTAACAAAAACAATGCAGTACGTTTTGCTGATAAACATATTAATAAAAAATTGATGCTGGCAGAAGCTTATAAAGCTAAAGATGGCAAAACAAGAAAACTTTATAAATTGTCATTAGATTTAAAAGATGATCATTTGGATTCAAGGATAAAAAAATATAGAAAAGAAATTGTTAAACAGGCATATAGATTTAATATCGAGCCTTCTATAGCACTAGCCATTACAGAAACTGAATCAAGTTTTAATCCTAAAGCCACCTCACACATTCCTGCATATGGTTTAATGCAATTAGTACCAAGTACTGGTGCTAGGGATGCCTATAAGTATGTTTACAAAAAGGATAGGGTTTTAAAAAAAGATTTTTTATATAAACCAAAAAACAATATTGAGCTTGGATGTGCCTATTTGGCAATGATTCGTCATAATTGGTTTAAAGAAATTAATAATAATACCAGTGCATATATGTGTACTGTTGCAGCATATAATACTGGTATAGGTAATGTTGCCAAAGCTCTAACAAACCAGAAAAAATTAACTCCCGCCACTAAACGAGTGAATCAACTTACTGCGAATCAATTATATGATACACTACTTAGAGATCTTGAATATGAAGAGACAAGGAAATATCTTAAAAAGGTCTGGAGTCGAAAAGATAAATATATGGGAATTGGTTAATAACAATTTTCTTAATCTCTTAATCATATTTATTTCACTATTCCCATGATGGACAAGCTAAGGATTTATAATCACACCAGTCACAGTGTTTTCCTGTTTTAGCATGGAACTCTTTTCTTCTTATTCCAGCTGCCACTTCAATGATCTTTTCTTTTGTCTTTCCAATTTGATCAGTTGTGAATGAATGACTGCGCAGTGGTTTTTCTTCCTCTCTTAAAAAGTATAGCGATGCTGATAAAGGCAATCCTCCAATCTTCTTATCATCAAGTTGTTCAAGATACATCGAATAAACAGCTAACTGTAGGTTTGACTTTGCTGATGTAGGTGTTTTGCTTGTTTTATAATCTAAAATACTTATACCATCAGGTGTATTGTCAATTCTGTCAATCGCACCCCGAATTGTGATAGTAGGATCAATATCAAAAGCAAATTTTTCTTCTGTTTTTAGTACATCTGGTGGGTCAATTGAGATTATGTCTTGATAACGAGTTAAAATATTTATGCCTTGTTCCTTAAACTTTTCCTCTCGGACGACATAATCAAATTCTCCCTTTTTCCACTCTTCCTCTAAAAGACGTAGTATCCTATCTCTACTTAGTTCTTTATCAGGTGCATGAAATCGCTGAAGGACAGCGTGTATGATATTTCCAAATACCAATTCAGGCTTTTTCGCCGTTTGTGGAATTCCATCAATCCGACCTAGTCTGAATTTTAATGGACAACTTTCGTATGTATCAACTGCACTTGCTGAAAGATCGATCCTATCTGGCACTGGAGGTTTAAATTCCTGTTCAAGGTCCTTTTTGAGTTCCTTTTCCCAGTCTGAGTCTCCCAATATTACCGATCCTCCAGTTTCATGCTCATGGATCACTTTAAGCGCAAGGCTATAATCTTTTACCTGATCATATGCTTCCCTTGATAAAGCTTTTTGAATATGTTGTTCGTATTTAGTTTTTAGATCAGAGTGTGACCTAAGGTTAGAATGGGGTTTTATCATGCTTTGATCCTCCATAAGTATATCTGGTAGTTCTATGATGAATGGTGATGTTGCTTTTTCAGGGGCTAAAAGATACAGTTTGCTTTGTGCTCGAGTAATTGCAACATAAAATAATCGTCGTTCTTCACTAATGTGATGCTCTTTTGGTGTTAGGCCTACATTTTGGTTATAATCGAGCCAAATGTCAGGCGGACGGGTTATATGTTTAGTTGTCCGAAAATTTAGTGGAAAGCTCGCGGACCTTAGAAATGGTATGAATACAATAGGGAATTCCGCTCCTTTTACGCCATGAATAGTATTTACTATAACGCCATTCTGAAGTCTATAAGAATCTGGTTTAATATTTGGCAATCCTCCTGAACGCATGATCGCTTCAAGGTAGATATTAAATGCAGTGATGCTTTGGTTTTTTTTATTCCTACGAGTGAAGTCTTGTGCTCGTTTAAGAAAATTGCCAACATTAAGTAATGTGTAATGATCATCCATACTATATTTTTTTGCAGACGTTCTTAATGTGCCGATTTCTTGTGTGATCTCCCACACAATTTCTCCAGCTGATCGTTTATGAGTAATTGACCTTAATCTTTCAATAGATCTCAGTATTCCATCTAATTGGGGATAGATGGTTCTGATCTCATTGTCTTCTTTAAGCTGGTCAAATCTTGGATTAGGATCATATCGATTGAATTTTGAAAAAATAATGTGAGCTGTTTTGTATCCACATTCATTTTTGATAATACGATACAGCGCAGAGTCTTGAAATGTACCACTTGAGACCATTTGGCACCATGCGATGATGTCTCTGACGCTTGGACAATTAAATAATCCCATATACTGTGGTTGTACAGGAATATGAGCTTTAGAAAGGGAATCAATAACTCCATTTGCCTGTCCATGAGTACGGCATAGGACCGCTATGTCGTTATATATATTGCCTTGACTTATAAGATGATGGATTTCACTTATCAGAAACTCTATTTGTTCTTCTTTATCTCCACAAAATCTTGTTGGTTTATTGGATGGTAAGTCAAGACCAGTAGAAAGTGTTTTTTCTATTATCTCGGTATTATTTGATATGCTAGCATTGGCAAGGTCT
>CAZPHE010000036.1:0-19578 GCA_964586315.1 uncultured bacterium
GTTACTGATTTTGCCAAATTCCTTGGTTGATCTATTTCACAACCTCTAAAAACTGCCAATTCATAAGCAAGAATTTGTAAAATAATAGAACATGTAATTGGAAAAACATGTTTGTGAGTATTTGGAATAATCAATATATAGTCTGATAAAGAATTTAAAGCATTATTAATTTTATCTGTTATTATGATTATAATTCCTTTGCGTGCTTTTACTTCCTCAATATTAGCTAAAACTTTAGGAAAACTATCATCCTGAGGAGCAATAAATACTACAGGCATATTCTCATCAATCAAAGCTATTGGTCCATGTTTCATTTCGGCCGCAGGATAACCTTCTGCATGTATATATGAAATCTCTTTTAATTTTAATGCACCTTCTAGAGCAACAGGGAAATTTATACCTCTACCTAAATATAAAAAATTATCGGCTTCCCAAGTTTGCTTGGCAACTTTTTTCACAGCATCAGTATTTTGAAGAATTGAAACAACATCTTGATCAATATGTCGCATTGCCCTAATCAATTCCTTACCTCTAGCTCTTGAAACACTTTTTTCCCTTCCTAATTTTAATGCCAACATAATAAGGATTGTTAATTGAGAAGTGAAAGCTTTTGTGGAAGCGACACCTATTTCTGGACCTGTGTGAGTAAAAATTCCTGCATCAGTTTCTCTAGAAATTGTACTACCAACAACATTACAAATTCCTAGAATGATAGCACCAAGTTTTTTTGCTTTTCTGATTGCTGCTAATGTATCAGCAGTTTCGCCTGATTGGCTTAAAGCAATTAATATAGTATTACTATCTATGATTGCATTTCTATAACGAAATTCTGAAGCATATTCAACATGCACAGGCACTCTAGCATATTCTTCAATAAGATGTTTACCAATTAATCCCGCATGCCAAGAAGTACCGCAAGCAGTTATATAAATTCTTGATGCTGATAATAAATTTGAAAAATAATCTGCGATTCCACCCAATTGAGTAGTACCATCATCTAGATTAAATCTTCCTCGCATAGTATCTGAAATAGAGTGTTGTTGATCGTGTATCTCCTTTAACATAAAATGAGGAAATTCACCCTTTTCAATTTCTTCAATTGTTAAATCAATTTTAGTGAGAGCTTTGGTTACAATTTTTTTTGAATCAATTTTAGAAATTGAATAGTTCCCATTATCAATTGTAACTAATTCGTTATCATCTAGATAAATAACATTGCGAGTATGTTCAACAATTGGGGAAGCATCACTCGCTATTAATAATTCTTCTTCTCCTATACCTAAGACTAATGGGCTTCCCATTCGGGCAGCAATCATTTTATTTGGTTCATCTTCGCAAATAACAACTATTCCATAAGCACCAATCACTTCTTGCAAAGCGGCTCTTACAGCATCTTCAAGACTAATTTTTTCATTATTATTATAATACAATTCAGAAATAAGTTGAACGAGAACCTCTGTGTCTGTTTCACTAGTAAAAGGAATCCCTCTTTTCTTTAGAACCTGTTTTATTGAATCATGGTTTTCAATAATACCATTATGTACTAATGCTATCTTATCTTTATGATCTATGTGAGGATGCGCGTTAATATCATTTGGTTCTCCATGTGTAGCCCATCGAGTATGTGCAATACCACAATAACTATTTATCCGTATAGGAGAATCATCTATCAAAGATTCAAGGTCTGATACTTTTCCAGCTCTTTTAATACTATGAAGATTCTTTTTATTTAATAGAGCCACCCCTGCAGAATCATACCCACGATACTCTAATCGCCTTAACCCTTTTAATAGAATTGGGATCGGGTCTTCACTACCTATATACCCAACTATACCACACATAAAAATTTTCCATAAAAAATAAATTATAATAAAAACATAGTATAGACACGCTCATCTTGATCTTTATAATAATGATCTTTCAATGTTGTCTCATGAGTAAATCCAATGTTTTCATAGAAGATATGCGCCTTAGTATTTTCTTCATGAGTTAAAAGATAAAGCTTTCTTGCTTGACCATTCATTTTCTTATACCATACGTATGCATCATTTTTCAATGCATCTACAAGTTTTCTACCAATTCCTTTGCCACGAGCTTTATTCAAAATACAAATCCTATCTAATTCAAACAATCCATGTTTAGGAAGGCCATGCATTATCCAACTTACAATACCAATGATTTCTTCTTTATCTAATGCAACGATATATTGATAATCTTTATCAAACTCTGTTAAAAATACATTTCTAGCCTCTTTAACATCTTTGATATTATAAAAATCTAATAATACTCTAGCAATCTGATTTTTATCAGCATAATTAGCTTTCCTAACTGAAATTTGTTCTATACTCATAATTAAATTTGCCAATGCATTACTAATTTTTTTTTGCAAATGCCCAAACAGTAACTGGAAATTGTTCTTCATTTTTTAACGAATGAATGTATGGTTTGTATTTGACCCATTTATTAAAGTTTGAAATTATAGCTGATTTGTTACCCCATTGATCTACTGCAATATTTTTTGAGAGAAATCCATTATTTGATAATAGATGTTTCAATCCATTTTTTGTCCACCGCGTACAGTCATCTGGAGCATTGTGAACTTTTATTAAAAAAGGAGTGGCAATAATCAAAGAACCACCTGTTTTTAATAATTTATGTATATTTTTTATAGCTAAAGATGGATTAGGTAAATGTTCTAAAACATGCTCAAGTATTATTAAATCGTAAACACTATATGAATCTATTTTATTTGATAAATCGAACTCTGGGAATGATAAGGTATTGTAGTTTTGGTTAGAAAAATGATTTTCCCATCGATTCCCAGAAATTTCTAGGACATTAATAGAATTAGAATTCAAATGAGTAATAAAATCATCAATTGCTTCATCACAGATCACTCTAATCCAATGTCTATGCATTCGTTTCATCTCTCTGTCAGATAAAATGCCTAAAAATAGTAGTATTTTCTTTAAAATTTTTCTAATTGACATATTTTACTTTAAAATTATTCATCGATTAATAATAATTAAATCATTATTGGATTAATCAACATACTTATACCCCTTATCTAAAGCTTCTTTTTTCATTTTATCTAAAATAATTGGGATTCCTTCATCTGGTTTTATACGCATACCTTTCCTTGCCTTATTTCCATATATTATCTTTAAAATTTTTATACTCATTGATACTCTTGCTTCAATTTCCATAAAAAATGTAAATCCATACTCATTAGCTTCTCTTAAAAATGGTCTCGGATATCCTGGATGTATTTTTTTATTACAATCTTTCAAATTTGGTATAATTGATGGATTAATTGTACCATCTAATTCACCAATATCAAAATTTCTATACAAAATATGTAAGGTTCCTGGAGGGTTCATATTTTCCATAATACCTGGAATCCAACCAGTATACCAATAACCTTCAATAGTTTTTGTTATAGATATTGATTTATTCCTAGAAAATATATGGAGCATTTCCAACTCATCTTTTATGGTTCTAGTCATATCCAGATTATAGTCTTTTCCTTTATTTAATAAAACATCACCTACTAAATGGATGCCCATCATATTAGAGAAACCATCTTCCCATGAGAATGCTGAAGCATACTCTGAAAAAAAAAATAATTGACGTTGTCCATACCAAGAAAGTAACTCATGCCAATTAGCTGCATGGAAAATTACATATTGCGCTAACTTTACAGAAGCGGGATGAGCTATTGCTCGTTTTTGATCTATTGAAAATAAATCCCAATCATTTGGATATTTAATTGAAATATGGAAAATAGATGGATCTACTCTGGTTTTAAATGGAATATTTGCTGATGATTTTAAAAGTTCATTATAAATCCGTTCATATGCATATTTAGTCCAGTCTGCTGTATTCCTTACATGACTAAGATCTATATGTCCTGCTCTACATGTATAAATAATTCCATTTCCTTCACCTCTACTATTTGCATAATTGTGTTTTCCTATATCACTAGGACCTGAAAATATCATACCAGGAGTAGGAGTTGGAGTGGATCCAACTGCAGTAGTAGGTACAGAAATTTCAGTAGATAGTATAAAAGAAAAAATTGAAAAAATTTTTATAAATAATTTCAATTTATTGTTTTTTAAGAGGTAAATATACTATATCTCTTAGGTAATTCCCATCGCCTGTTGGACGAACAAAAAATACTTCCTTTTTTATTAACCTATAAATTGATAGGATCCATAATAAGAATAAAATAATTGCAATGGGTTGGAAAAACTGGTGATTAGGGATATGTATAAAAAATGGAATAAATAGTCCTCCAACATACATAAGTCTAATCAAAAAATAATCTTCAAATGTTCTTCTTGTTCTATCTCCATTAATACAAAACCATGCTAAATTAATTTGGTCGTGTATTATCCAAAAACTAAATGTAAATACAATACCCCAATGTCCAAGCCATCCATAGATTAACATAAATATTATATAACTAACCTTACATGCAACAGATGTAATTTTACCATAGATTGCCCAATTAAATTGTATCCATTCTTTTTTTGATAAGAATAAAATTATTCCGGTAAATAAGAATCCAGGACCCCACCATAAAAATAGAATTGATGACAAAATATCCCTAGCATATAATGCCATACAAAAACATACAGTATGATTTAGAATTAATAATATCCCTGCAGCTTCGCCTATTACACTGTTATATATACTAACTTTTTCTTTTGTAATTATCAATATGGAAATTCTAATAAGGGTAAATACAAAAAATATAGATAGCCAGTAATTCAAAGTAGGAGATATTGATTCAAAAAAATGATAAATCTCTGGTTGGAAGCCTAGCATAATTTTAATAAATACCAATTAAAATATCCCTTGCAGAATAGCCTGACAATAATTTGGATTAAAGCAAAAATTATTGTAGAGTTATAATTAATCAAGACTTTGACTTTTTTCATATAACATTTTTCGAAGATTCTCACTTACTAAAAAAGAGTATCCTCTCTCTTTATGGATGCTATTAACCTTATAATGATATTTTTTTATATGCATAACAAATTCTTTGATATCAATTTCTACATTAACACCCGCACGATCTTTTATAATTGCTTTATTTTTTTTCCTTTCAGCTATTTTTTTTATTTTTGTTTTTTCCTTTTGTTCTAAAAAAAATATTTTTTCAAAATATTTTTGTTTAAAATCATCGCAATTTATTTCTCTATCCCATGGTTCTTTACACTCTTGATCAATTAAATTGTTTTTATCATATACTTCTTTTCTTGACCAATATGTTGATGGAATATTTTTTGGCTTTGTATGCAAATCTAAATCAGTATATATGGGATCATAAAAATACCAATCACCTTTTTTTTCACCATTAAAATATTGACCTTTAAAAACTGTATCATAAATAGGAATAAAGTAATTTTCCTTATTTTCATAATTTTCTAGATTAGTCTTATGGATTATTATAGATCCATGCTTCATACCATCGCGATAATCAATACTAGTTATAATCTGGGAAGTTCCAAATCGTAATGATTTATCATTTAAATATTCATTATCATCCTCTATTAAAATCCACGTACCTTGTTTTCTCCCTTCAACGTACAAACCGATTATTCCAGGTAATTGGTGCTCTTGATTATAATATTGTATGTAAATACCATTTTTTAATCCATCAACTATTGTACACTCTATAATTTTAAAATCATCTTGATTTTTAAAATTAATTATAAATCTACCTGTAAAAATTTCTTTGCTATTTTTGCTATACCAGAGACCATCAATTTTATGCAGCTTTTCAGGTTTAAATAAAAAACTACTATCATTATTAAAAAAAATCTCTAAGTCATCAATAATTTTCCCAGATAAAAATCCTATAAAGAATAGTATAGATATAAATCTAATCATTATCAAATCTACCCACCATTACTCAAACAAAAAACCCTAGGTATATTAGTTTTTATCAAGTTTTATCATTTGATATCAATTTAAAATTGGTTAGTGATCTCCATATATACTCAATAGGTCCATAACGAAATCTTTTCAACCATTTAGAAGAAAAGAGTATCAATAAAAACCAAATCAATATCATGATCCCAATTTGTCCAAATCTATTGATGTACCCAAATAGCCCCAAACCAAAACCATAGAATATAGAGGTTGCAATAATTGATTGAATCAAATATAATGTCAATGCTGTCTTTCCTATAAATAACAAGTTTTCTTGGAATTTTTGAAATTTACCTTTTCTAATCCAAAGCATGATAATACCAATATAACCGGCAGAAATGAAAGGTGTAGCTAAGTGATTAGGTGAACGCCCTAAAAATTGTACATATTTCCAATTCCAATCAAAAGAATATAAAAGATATAACCCAGTAATCGATAATAATACACCAATTCCAAACCCATATTTAATCAACTTTATATAAAATAATTTAGTTTGTGAATTACTAAAGATACCAAAAGAAAAACATGACATGCCAATTAACATCATACCAAATGACCTTGAAAAAAGATCAATTAAAAATGATAAGCCCACTATTCCTCCACCCATTGCACCAGGGGCATCACTTTCTTTATTTAATGACCACATTTTTTCCCTATATTTAACTTGTTTTGAATAGGAGCCTCTATATGTATCAAGTTCTAGTTGAATTTCATTATCAGTAGGGTTCCAAGTTTTGATTATAACATCTTTTTCTACTTGATCTAAATGATCTAGGATATATTCATAGGTCGCATAACCTGAAAAAATAGGAACCATATAGATTATACAACCAAAAATAAATTGTTTTAGAGGTGAAATATTTTTAAAAAAATAGAGCGGAAAAGCACAAAGGGCATAAATAAATAATATATCACCATACCAAATAAAATAGGAGTGTAACCACCCAATAATAAGAAGCCAAAAGTTTCGGTTATAAAATAATAATATGGGATTCTTCCTCTTTCTAATTACACTTTTAATATATAAAAGTGTACTTGCTCCAAAGAGCATAGAAAATATCGCCATAAATTTTTGATCTGCGATAACATGGGTGATACAGTAAATGATTTGATTAATAAAAGTGGGTTCATATATAACTGGACTGAAATACGCCATTGCTGGCATTGCGAAACTCGTTATATTCATTACTAGGATACCTAGTACTGCAAATCCACGCAATATATCAATCGAAATGATTCTATTATTCATTAAAGATAAACTCTAAAAATATATATTAGCTTAGATTGGAATCCTTTTATGAAAATAAAGCAAAGTAGAACTTTTTAATCTTTTATACATCTATATTATATACCCAAAATAAGATGGCAGAGAGTAAAAATCTCCTTGGTTTGTAGGAATAATATAAAACCTATTAATCTCTGCCATCCTTTTTATAATTAGAAATTATTTTAAAAGATAAATTATACCATAGCCATTAAATAATTTAAATAATTGATTTAGTTTATAATTGCATTGAAAAAAATTTCATTAAACTTTTTGATCTGTTCCATATGAGGCAAATGCCCTGAATCTTTTATAATAAATAATTTTAATGATGGAAAAAGTAAATCCATTTTTTCAGTAATCATTTTAAGTGGAAGGACTGTATCATCCGCACCCCAGATAGCATATTGAGGGAATGAGTAATCAGCCCTTAAAAAACAATGAATTGCAGTTAAAATACAAAGCAATCTTTTCATTACTTGTTTAGGTTCCATTTAAAAGTATATTTATAAAGATTAAACAAAAATTTTGCACGAATTTTGCATGGGTAATATTTTTCTAAAAACTTAATCTATAACTAAATAATAAAATTGTGGTTAAAAATGAAAATAAGGGCTATTAAAATTCTTTCTAGAATATAAATTTATTCTTTTAAATATCGTACAATGCTTTTATACCCATAGAAGTCTTCAGATTCTTCTTCATTGGTAATAATTGTTAGAATATTGTTTTTGATTTGGTAGGTTGCATCAACTGTATCAGAATCAGCAATAATTCTTAAAAGATCGTTATTTACAAACCATATACCTCGACCCTTTTTTTGGTTACCATCATCAAGAGAAACAAATGACATAGAACCTGATCTATGAAAAGTTAAAGTCTCAATATTGTCTTCATCTTTATATACTATTTCCTTTTCTTCTGTTTCAGAAAAAGTTGTGGTTTCCATTGATTCAAATGTCCATTTATTTATTAATTTTAAATTTTCATACTTAGGTGTTATTTGTAATGGATTTTGATTTCCAAATAAAATCATATTGTACAAAAATATTAACAAAGTATATTTTTTATTCATATATAACTCCAAGACGTTTTCAAATTGGATAGAATCCTAATAAGAAATTTTTAAAAATCTAAGCATCATTCCACAAACAAAATATATATGCATATTAGATATTATCATACTAACCATATTTATATTTTTTCAATACTAATACATTGTTTTGACCATCGATCATTCTTTACCCGCTTAAATACGAAGTAATCAATAGTACATTTAGCTTTTGCTTCAATCTTTTCAGTATCCATTTGTCTACTATTGGGTTCTAGAATTAAAACAAATTTATCAAATGGTCTTTCAGCATATTGAGATACACTTGCCATAGCTGCCAATGAATACTCCATTTGATTTTCAAAACGATTCCGATTGACTTCAATACTTAAATGAAGGAATTTTTTCCCATTTTCTCCATATACCCTTGTACGAGTAATTTTTGGTGAATTATGATCCCTAGAAAAATATTTAGGAATCATCATTGCAACTTGTCTATCTGAGAACTTCACTTTCGCTTCACATAAGCCAAAAAAATAACTCAGAACAAAAATACTAAAAGGAATAATTTTAAAATTCATTATTAAATCTACCAATCATCTTATAAATAAAAAACCCTACGAATATAAGGAGATTTAATTTTCTTAAAGTCCAACTATAAACTGATTGTTTTAATTATTAAACATATCAATGATTTCATAAACTAATAGAAACAGATCTGTTATCTCAATAGCACCGCTTGAATTAAAATCTCCAGTATTTAAAATATATTCTGATATTTCTAAATTTTGATTGATATAGTCTGATAAAATTAAGACATCTAATATATCTAATTTTTTATCAAAGTTAATATCCCCAGTTTCAAATTTGGATTGTTTCCATTCCCAATATAAGGAGAATAAAGAATCGAGTGGGTTTATTGTTAGGGGAACACTATTAACATTAATATCTAAATATAAAGAGTCTATTGAATTTTCGGATGATGCAATCCTTATAAATGCCGATATTGCAGGTGTCCCATATGTTTGGCAACGAGTATCTGCACCTGTGATATTAGCAGCCATTAATGAAGCCAAAATTTTTTCATCTAACGTCCCATATTGATTCAAAAATGAGAATTCCATCGTATCCAAAATATCCTGACCTAATAGAATATTACCTTGTATAGCATAATTTGGTCCAGTTATATGGTTTTTATAATTATAACAATCTTCACCTGTATACCCAGCACTTCTTACACCATCTAATAAATCAATGATACCGTACTGTCTGACACTAGGATTATTTTCAGCATCATTTTCAATTAACCAATTAAGAATGCTTTCTGGTGAATAACCTTGTTCCATAAGAGATGATGCACTATCCTGATTGATAGGATTCCATAAAGCTTGCGTATGAATCACTCCAATTCCTGGATGAATATCACTAATAATAATTGAGCCAGATATACAGGATGCGCCTGCACTAGCCACTTCACCAGTTGAACTGTTAACTGCAACAATTGAGAATGTATCTTGTGACCATGATAAACTTATTAACAATAACAATGGTAAATAATTAACCATATCCAAATCTACTTATCATCGCAAAAGCCATAAAGAGATTTTATAAATTGCAAAAGTGTTTACCATTCTTAGATACAATTAAGATTATAAGATTAAATGTATAAATGTGATCCACATCACGAGTGATATATTATTGTAATTCGTTTTAACTATTGATGTTTGGTTTTACAGTATATAAGACTATAGATAGGTAGAGGGGATTTGTATAATCTTACCTCTGTTATATGCATCAGCCATCTCTTCTACCTACACTATGAAATTGGTTATACGAAAGATTAAATGTTATTATTTTTCAAAAAAAGGAAATTAATATGAGTGAACAACAAGAAGCTATTATTAGACAGCAAGCGATTTTGATGATTTCAAGAAATCAAGGTAAAGAGTACGTCACTAAAAGAGTTTTAAAACGTTTTATGAAATGCATTAAGTACAGTTATGGTATACAAATGCAAATTCCCAATTTGTATAAATCATATAAATCAACACCATAATTTTATATTGAATGTTACAGAATAATTTCTAAACCTAAAAAATACGTTTATTTTTCCATCATATTTATGATATACTCAATTAATCTATCTTCACCTTGTTGCGGGTTATAAGTCGATTTAAGATTATGTCCGAAAACTCTTGCAGTAATCTGCCAAAAGCTAGCACTTATAATATTTCTGAAGTTTTTAATAATATTATACGAAGTCCTATCCGTCTGCCTATCAACCAATCTAATCAATATTCTTCCTTGGTTTTTTGTTAGCTTTCGTATGGAGAATTCATACTTTGATAATAATTCATTCTCAATAGCTTGAAAAATCTTTCTTTTTTTATAAAATTTCTTATAAGCAGAATAATAATCAAGACTGTCAATTATTTCATCATACTCTTCCATCAACAAGGAAATAGTTCTTACATATGGATACACTTTTCTAACATCTCTTTCTAGTTTACTATAATTTTTTCTATATTTTTTCTTTCCTCCATATACATTAATCAAATCCAGAGGTATTGATATATTCTCCATATATAAAATATCAGGTATTTCAGTTTTTTTTAAGATAAGAGTTTTATACCCAATTAATGAAAATGTCACCAGATCATTTTTATTAAAGTTATCTAAAGAGCAGGCGCCAATTGTATTAGTGGTTATTCCTTTTTGTCCAATAAATATATTAACATCTACTAGTGGCATATGATTCTGTCTATCACGAACTAATATTGTTTGCGCTTGAATTATAGATAAGATAGATGAAAAAATTATTATTATAGTGTTTGTTAACATATCACCATTAATCACACTTTTATACACAAAACCCCTTAAAAGTTAAAAGGAAATTGGCTAGTTCTATTGCAAAAATGGGAGAAATTTTCTTTTACCATTAATTATGTATGCTATAAACCAAAATAGTGTATTGGGAATCATTGATGCAGTGAAATGGATTATAATCTCATCTTGGCTTGGATCAAGAAATGATAATACTAACATACAACATGTTACTGAAAATCAAATCTAATGCATTATATGTGTTATTCTCTTCACTAGAGTTTTAACAATCTACCAAACTTACATAATAATTCCTGAGACACTATTTATTAAAAACCTATTCAAACTTGATGAGTATCAAGACTAAACCATTTAATTGATAAAATTTAATATACTTGATTAATTCCAATGAGTTTGTAGTATTTTGGAAAGTTTTATAGGTTCAAATAATAATCATTATAATAATGAATACTCATAATAAAAAAACTATTTTCAAATATCTTAAGGCAAATTTGACGCCTAGACAATTTCGACTTATTCTTATAGCTCCTTACATTATTGCTTTTATTATCATAAGTATTTACATTATACAAAGCCTCCAATTTGAATCAAATAAACCAATTATTGAAAAATATGATGATAATCAAGGCATTAGCTATTATTACGATAAAGAAACCAACACACTATTCACTGGGAAAGCAAGTTGGAAACTTAGGTTTAATAACCAAAAGTTTGAGGGTTCTTACAAAGATGCTATGTTGCATGGATTATCTAAAATATGGCATAAGAATGGAAATCTTGCAGAAGAAATTATATATGAAAATGGTGTATTGATTTCTAGGACTACATGGAATGAGAATGGAATAATTATTTATTACTAATTGACTAAACTTTTACAAATTTAATTCTATATACTATTTCATAATTAAAAAACCAAAAAGATGAAATTCAAATTTTCCAGTACTTTGAACAATCATCTGTCCTTTTTAAATATTTTTTTGAAATCAATTCTCTTCTTAATAAAGGGATATCATTAAAATTATGGTGACGTTTGATTATCTGGTTTACATCTTTTTCTGCATATTCTTTACCAAATTCAAACTTTTGAGATAAATATTTTACTATATAATCCTTATCAGCTTTTTTTCTTGGCCATCTTGTTATTTCTTCAAATTCATTTACCAACTGATTCATTATACTACCCTATCCATTACTCCATACATTCAAACCATGGATCATTATAAAGATCTTTAAAAAAAAATTTTCTATCTTTATTATCTTTAATTTCATAACCAGCATTTTTAGCATTTAAAAAACATCTATTCATTTTTTCTGTGTCTCCTAATGCTGCATATGCTCTTGCTTTACTTTCATAGGCATATGCCAAATCAAAGTCATTAAGTGATTCTTTTACTGTTATATCCATACAAGCTTTAGCATATTTAAGAGATTCTTTACCATTTTGCAATACTGCCAATACATGAGATATTAACCACTGACCTCTCTGCTCATTCACTGGTTTGTATTGAGATGATTTTTTCCAATGATATAATGATGCCTTTGAAAAAAATAACATCCGTTTATCATCATGTATATTTCTGTCTTTTTTCTCTAGAAGAGCCCAAGTCTGAATATTTAATTCAATTCCCATGTAATCATGAATATTATTTTTTTTTAAATGATTCATTATCAAATCTCACCATTAACCGATAAAAAATAAACTTCACATTAAAAATGTTAAAGATATAGATGTATAATATTGGAATTTTTTAATCATCTAATCCCAATCCTGAAAACCATCAATTTTACATTCTTGAACATTCATAATTTCATGCTCTGTTATGGTTGCACCTACATAATGGACAAAGGCAACTATGGACAGGTTACTAGTATTATATGGAGTTATATCAACTGTATATAATGCAATTTGTTCTCCACCTGATATTAAGTTTGAATTATCTAAGGGATCACCTAAAGATTCAGTTAATACTTCTCTCAAAGTGTGATTATGTTCATAACCTTCTATTGGGTTGCCAAGACCATAAAAAGGACTATTAGGATCTGTATCATAAAAATTTGCCTGATCGTATCCATTCCCTACACCAATCACACCATCTTCAATTAAATAAATAGTTAATCTATAGTCACCATTAAGATTAGTGTTAAAACCAACATGGACTTCAACTTTTGCATTCTTACCACTTATTTCTGAATTAATTGCTAAACCGCAGGCTGCAGTTTTGGATAACTGATTTGTTGTAATGTATTCCCAATATCCTCTATTCATACACACATATCCACCGTAAGAGACTCTATCTACCATACCTGATGGGTATCCAGTATTTTGGTATATTGATTCTAAAAAGGATGTTTGTGAAACTTCCATTGCATCAGAAGAATGTGTACTAACTCCTATAACATGACCATTATTTTCATTAATAATATTATCAACCATATATGCACCATCTGGACAATATCCACACCATGCACCCGTAAATTCTTCTATTAATACTTTTTTTGTGAAAACTTCAGGAACTGCACTAAAAAGAATTTCATTAGGTTCATCCTCACATCCCCAAAAAGAAAACCCAACAATATAAAGCAATGTGATACGGTTAAACATACGCTTAACTTTAATTGTGTACTCCGTTATTTATTATTCTACTAATAACTAAAATATATCTAACAAATATTCCTATAAGAAGAAAAATTACTCATTTTCTAATAATATTTTTATCCATTAAATCTGTATTGAGTTCTTGAAGCATAATTTCAATTTTAGGTACCGGGGATTATGTTAATACCTGAATCAGGGATATACCATATGCCTTTTTTTAAATCTATTCCCCCGCCAATTTGTTCTTGAACTACTCTATCTACAACATATACTCCAATTCTTGCCATATTTGAGAATGTGTCCATACCTTTAGGAAAACCTATTCTCGTGCGATGGATATTATAATTATTTCCAAATTTTCGAGAAAAAGAATTTTCAATACCCTCTTTTCCTATCATAAACCCAATTAACCCACCCCAAGTAGCTGTAGGGTTATCAGAATCCCATCCACATAAAGTTCCGATCTTGATTGTATTTTGAATATCACCTTCTCCATATAATAGACTAATTATACTAGAAGCAAAATTTATTCCAGAAGCAAAGCAACCATTGCAATGCAAATTTTTTGATGTCATATTATATCCATCATCTTGCATAACTTGATATTTATGATAAACCAAATCTCTAGTTGTTTCCCAAGGAACATTTAATTCATATTTAGATTCTACAAAATCAAACATCTTGGCTGAATATGAATCATCAGGCAATCGTTTACGAGACTGTTTTGCCATCCAAAATATTTTGTCTTTAAGATTAAGTTCTTCATTCACGTATGATGCAAGAGAATACATTATAACATAAAACTCAGCAATCCACGCTGCATTCGACCTTGCAGTTGTTCGAATGGGTAGATGTGAAAGTTTCAAAGCAATATCGGGTCTAGCAGGTGAAAAAAGGCCAAAAATTTCTGTAGTAAGTTGTGCATCAATCATCTCATAATGTGGATTATTTTCAGGTGCACTAGTATTCGGAGGAATCATACCCTCACACATTAAATCAAAAGCAGCTTGATTTGAAACCCAAAGATAGTTTTCTTCTTCTTTTTTTATATGTTTTAGCCAACCTTCCCTTATTTGCTCACCAGTTAAAACGCTAGATTTATTTATATAATGTAGATATTGATACATGTATTCAATATCAGTATCATCATCAGAACCCCATGTATCACCCTCATCCATAAAAACAAAATCTATTATAGGTGATAAATCACTGGGTTCACCACTGCTCCAAATATTTGGTTGGTCAGGATTACCCCAATTTTCTCTTGTATAAAATTCACCCGTTTTAATTTCACCAATATTGCCAATTTTATCCATTTCAGTGATTAAACCCGTCCAATTAGCAATACATTGTCCTAACCAAAATCCATATAATTTATTAAAATAATCTGATCTTGAAATAATGAAGTCAGATGAATTAGGTGTATAATTTTTGTAATCAAGGGATACGTTTGTATTTTTAGCTTGATCAAAATGAAAATTTTCATTTTCTTGAAAATTCCGGCTAACTACATTTATTACAGCTATAAAAATAAATATTGAAATTGATATATTTTTCAGCATTTTATATTCTAAGCAATATCTCAAAAGAATGAATTCTTGTAAAAAAAATACTTTTAAGAGATATTAATTAATATTGTTTAACAGATTAATAAATACATTTGATATACCATCTATGACAAATTGTACTGCGATTACCATTAGTATTATCCCCATTAACTTTTGAATCAATCTAGAACCTGAATGACCTAATTTTCTAAATATTTTTGGACTGGCTAGAAAAATTATCAATGTAAAAAGTGAGACTAAGAATATTGATATTAATAAAATAACTTGTTCAGTTATACTATTCCCTTCACCTGCTAATATCATAGCTGCTGTAATAGCTCCCGGTCCTGTAACAACTGGTATTCCTATAGGGCTGATTGCTATATCTTCATGTTCTAGATTTTCTTCAGTCTCAGAAGGTGTTGTTCTTGTTCTAGGTGTAATTGCATCAAGCATTTTAAGACCACTTCGAAAAAAAATTATGCCGCCCATAATTCGGAATGCATCTATTGAGATTGAATAAATAGCAAAAATATATCTACCTAGATATGCAAAAATTATTAATATAACAAAACCCGTAAAAATTCCTTTTTTTGCAATCGACTTTTGATGATCTTCTGAGAAACGTTCTGTTAAGGTTAAAAAAATCGGCGCAATCCCAATAGGATTCACAAGGGTAAAAAGAGTAGAAAAACAAAGTAATATATAATCGAGATGTTGAAGCATATTAAAAATATAAGTTATTAGTTAACACTAAATATCATTTTTTTTTATGATAGTAGCATAAATAAAAATTAATAAAATTATTGCCCAACCATTTGATCCATTTTGCAACCATTTAAATGAAACCCAAATAATAATTATTAGGAATATAACATTTGATAAATTTTTTCTAAACCAATTCAAAATTTAAATCTATTATGTGAAAATCTATGCATCATAATAAACAAAATAGCATAAAGTATATAAATACAAATGATGGACTTAATTACCTTTAGATTTTCTAACAAAATATAATGCAAATAAATGTATTTAATTGGCAGACTAAAGTAAAAGAATAATTTGGGTAATACAATTATGCTGTAATAGCCTTACAAATCAATTCACTGAATAAAAACCTAAGAATTAGAAGCTTTAATCTTTTCTGAAGTTTTAAATAATAGAATGCATCAATTACTATATGCTATACGCCCTTGTTGTAGTGTCCCTTCCTTTTAAATTAATCTCACCTTCATATTTAGACTTATCATAAAGTTCTTTCGTAAGGGATGTATAAATCTCATGAGAGAATAATATCTCTGTAGAAAATTCTTTATTCCTTTGTTCAAGCCTTGACGCAACATTTACAGTATCTCCTATGGTACTATATTGTAGCATTCTATCACTACCAATATTTCCTGCTATTACACTACCGGTATGAATCCCCGTTCGAGCTGTGATGCCATCAATTCCATGATTTTTCCAATACCTTGAAAATTCATTCTCATCCCATTTTTTGTTTAATGCATTTAATCTGTCTCTCATACCGATTGCACACCGTACTGATAAGATCTCATGGTCCTCTAGTTTTTGGGGTGCACCAAAGACTACCATAACAGAATCACCAATATAATTAATAATCTGTCCATTATATTTTTCGATCACATCATGCATAGAAGAGAAGTATTCATTTAAGAATTTGACTGCTGTTTCAGGAGACATATGTTCAATAATAGTGGAATATGAAGATATATCTGTGAAAGAAATGGATACCCAAATATTATCTCCTTTAAGATCCCCTGCATTTTCAAGTATTTTCTCTGTGAGATTTTCCCCAAAATATCGTTTTAGTGTTTCCTGCATTAATTTTCTGTTTGCTTCTAGCGTCTTACTCTGGTAAAAATCTCGCCTAAAATCAATCTCTCTATTTCTTTTATTTGCAATTAGAAATATAGATGGCAATAATAATAAATAAGGTAGTTGGTCTAATGACATATTATTTTGCGAAAGTAATAAAATTACAAATGGAACCGATGTACCTATGACAGCAATTACACCATTAATTAAATGGAATGGATAAACAATAAGATAGAGCATTATCATTATAGGCAGAACACCAGCACCAACTGGAAATTGGCCATCAGAAAAGTAATAGGTCCAAGCTCCGCAATTCATAAATCCAATCGCAGTAATCAAAAAATATGACTGATGGTATTTTCTTTTCTTTTCATTTGATGAAAAAAGAAATATAAGGAGAAGAATTATTGAAAAAACAAGATAGGATAAATAATATATATTTTTTCCCGCACCTTGGATGAATATATCATCTGCTCTAATTATAAATCCAACTGGTGTATCAACATATAGAAGTATTTTTATATTTTTCCAAATCTTATCCCAACGATGTATGAGATATTCCTTTTCTAAGTATTTATCTTCAAAGCGACAGGTCAATCTATTGATATTGATATTTTCTATATCCATTTATAATAATTCAATTTAATAAAAAGAATCTAACCATCATCCAAAAAATAAAAATAAACAAGTGATTACGGTATTAGTCATAATCATATATTTCCATATTATTTATTAGCAATATTTAACTCTATACCTGATGTTTTAAAAATCAGAAATAAAGCAAGTATAATTAGAATCATGCCAATTAATCGATCAATAATGACTGCATTTTTCCTCAATTTATCCACGATAAGTGTATTTGCTAAAACCGCAGCGACTAAAACATACCAAGTTGTATCTATAATCCCAGCCATAATAGCCATAATAAAACGATTAGAGTTAGTCATAGTAGGGTTTATAAATTGACTAAAAACAGCAACCAAAAAAACAAGGATCTTAGGATTCAGAAAAGAGATCATAAATCCTTCTAAAAAGCCTCTACGTCCACTACCTTCAGATTCTGTAGATGGATCTGATACATTGTAAAAAATCATATTGATAGCCAGCCAAATAAGAATAAATGCACCGACCCATTGTAATAGATTGAAAATATTTTCATTAGCAAGAATTAAAGATGACAAACCCATTATTGCAATAAAAGCATAGATACTGAAACCAATACCATGTCCTATTCCAGTCATTATTCCTTGTCTACGTCCTCCAGAAATAGTATTTCTAATTACCACAACTAAACTAGGACCAGGTGATATGGCACCCATGGCACAAACAAATGACATTCCTATAAGTGATTTAATATCCATGCATTGTTAAGAATTAGTAATGTTTCTTAAAAAATAAATTTAATAAATAATGGTAATGATTTATATCAAACAATCACTAACTACAAACATTACTATCAAAACAAAAAAACCCCACGAAAGTGAGGTTGGATATAATAAACCAGATATTTAAAAAAGGTAATAGATAACCATCAAATTATTTTGATTGAACTTTAACTAAACCTCTACTTTCTAAATCTGTTAAACATTCATTAAATATTTTTTTACTCTCAGTCGTATCAATCCCATTCAATGCATCATCTATTTTTTTAGAACATTTAAGTTTCACATCTAGCATTTCTTCACTTTCATCATCCTGTAGTTTATAATCTTTTATATTACTAATAACAGTTTCACCCTTACCAAATTTCCCATTTGATTTTTTTTTCTCCAATGATAGCATATCATAAATATAAAAATCATACTTAGTGCCATTTGTTATAGTTTTTCTTTTAGTTAGCTTTATATCATCATATATATCATCATTATACATTTTTTAATTTCCTTAATTACTGTTCTAATAAATATTTTATCACACTTATCAATAATTGATTTATTTTGGTCTTACATTAGTTGCGCAGGGCCCCCTTTCAGTTAATCCATCTTCAAAATCAACTTTTTGTCCTTCTTTTAAGGTTTTAAACCCATCCATTTTAATTTCACTCATATGGACGAATAAATCCTTACCACCAGATGCTGGAACTAAAAAGCCATATCCTTTGGAATCATTAAACCACTTGACAGTTCCTTCCTTTGTTTTACTCATTTTCTATCTCTTTAATTTTCAGTTTTATATCTCTTTAATTTTCAGTTTAAATTATATTTTCTTGAATTTGATTGGAATAAATATATAATTCTATATTAAAAAGAGCATGAAATGTACAAAAGCTCTATCTAATTACAATAAATATATAAAAAATCCTTCCCAACTAATATAAGAATTATTTAGCAAATACATTTTCAATACAATATCTAAATTCTAACCAAATATAAGTACATTTTTTAGTTAGTACTGAAAACATTTTACTTATCACTAAATATCCCATCATTAGATGGAAAGCAGAAACAAAAGATACTCATGAATGTGAGACTTGATTCTTAAATAATATTTAATTATT
>CAZPHE010000037.1:0-350 GCA_964586315.1 uncultured bacterium
AATCGAGTTTAAATAAATACGATTATTCTATCATTTCAGAATATTTTTTCACAAGCATATGATGGGTTAACTCTTCTATCTTCTTATAGTGATGATCCTAATCAAAATAACCATTATACAATTTTAATTGATAATGATGAAAATATTATTAATTCTTGGGCTCATGATCGTGGTGTAGCAAGTATGCCTTATTTATTAAGTGATAGCACTTTATTATATCCATACCGTGTTGAAAATCCAACAATGTGTAATGGGGGAGTTGGAGGTGGTATTTCTTACTATAATTGGGCAGGAGATTTACTTTGGAATTACGAAATTTCTAATGACAATTATCAACATCATCATGATAT
>CAZPHE010000037.1:360-15206 GCA_964586315.1 uncultured bacterium
TACCTAATGGAAATATTTTGGTACTGATTTGGGAGAGACATTCAGCAGTTCAAGATGAAAACACTCAATTTTATGGTGGGGCAGGTAAAGGTTGGTCAGAAATGGGCAGAACAGATGTCCAAAACCCCTTAAATCAAATGTGGGCCGAAGCAATTTTTGAGATTGAGATGGTTGGGATTGATGATATTAATATTGTTTGGGAATGGCATATTTGGGACCATCTAATTCAGGATATAGATCAAGAACTACCAAACTACGGAGTTGTTTCTTCACATCCTGAATTATTAGATATTAATTTTGGAGGAGTTGGTGATTTTGACGGAATGTGTGGTCCTCAGGCGGACTGGATTCATTTTAATGCAATTGATTATAACACAGATTTGGATCAGATTGTACTCTCCAGTCGTCATAATAATGAAATATATATTATTGACCATAGTACTACTACTGAAGAAGCTTCGGGACATATGGGTGGGCATTCGGACAAAGGTGGAGATTTTTTATATCGCTGGGGGAATCCTAATGTCTATAATCAGGGAACAGATACAGATCAATATTTAGAAGCTCAGCATGGAGTCAATTGGATTCCAGAAGGATATCCTGGGGAAGGGAACCTTATTTTATATAATAATTTTCATGGTGATTGGTTGTCCTTGCCTGTTAATGATTGGGAGTCTGCTGTCTATGAAATCGTTACACCCTATAATAATGGACATTATGAATTAGATATTGGAGAAATATATGGGCCAAATGAACCATTTTGGTCTTACACTGATAATTTTTTTTCATTTATCCAGTCAGGAGCTTTTCGATTACCAAATGGAAATACTTTTATAACAGTTACAACTGAAGCTAGAATATTTGAAGTAACACAAAATAGTGAAATTGTTTGGGAGTATCAACTTGATGATGGTCAAATGATAGCTAGGGCTCAAAAGTATTCCTTAGATTATCTTTTTCCAATTTATATTTTAGGAGATATTAATTTTGATCAATTGCAGAATATACAAGACGTGTTAATCATTGCTGATATGGTGTCAGGTTTAGGCTATATTCCAACACCTCCAGCGGATATAAATGTGGATGGAATGATTGATATCTCTGATGTAGTTTTCCTTGTACAACTGATTCTTAATTTGTAGAGAATAACAATTAATGAAATTCCATTCCTTTTACTTAAAATGTATGTTTTGGTGTATAAATATCCTATTATCTCAAGCACATTGGGAAACCGCAATTTTTGCTGAAGATAATTGGCAATATCATATCCCAGATGAAGAGTTATCCATACAATGGAATACTATAGATTTTGATGATAGTCAGTGGAATAATGGAACAGGTGGTTTTGGATATGCCGATGGTGATGATGGTACAATCATTAGCCCAACGATTTCAGTATATTTAAGGAAGTCTTTTCCTATTACAGATTTATCAAAATTATCAATGGCTGTTATAAGTGCTGATTATGATGATGGATTTGTTGCTTATCTTAATGGTCATGAAGTAGGTCGATCCTACAATTTATCTGAACCAGGGACTTTTGTATCATATGATGAAACAACAACTTATGATCATGAAGCATCTTTATACAATGGAGGATATCCAGAAAGCATAATTATGGATTCTTTATTATTAGATACAATATTAACAAATGGAGAGAATATTTTAGCAATTCAAGTTCATAACGTAGAAATTAATTCTTCGGATATGTCTAGCAACTTTTTTTTAACCTTTGAAATTACAGATGATTCTGAGTTTTATTCATCACCACCTGATTGGTTTCAAGAGCCGATTGTCTATGATGAATCAAATTTACCGTTAATTTTAATTGATACATACGGTGTTGAAATACCTGATGAGCCAAGAATCCCTGCATATATGGGAATAATTAATAATCCATCAGGAATAAATCAAATTAATGACCCATTCAATGATTATGATGGACATATCACAATCGAAAAGCGTGGTAATTCATCTCAGTGGCAGGACAAACCTCCTTATAGGTTTGAAACGGTTGATGATGAAGGTGAGAATAATAATATTGAACTATTAGGAATGCCTGAGGAAAATGATTGGGTTTTATATGCACCTTGGCAAGATAAGACTATGATTCGAAATGTTTTAATTTATCAGCTATCAAATGAAATAGGCAGATATGCATCTAGAACGCGATATGTTGAACTTTATCTGAATAATGAATATCGTGGTATATACGTTTTGATGGAAAAAATAAAACGGGATGGTTATAGGGTTGATATTTCCAAATTAGAGCCTGATGAAATAAGTGGCGATGATTTGACAGGTGGATATATACTGAAATTTGATTGGTATTTCACAGGTGATAATATTGGAGGTTTTGAAAGTGAATATGATGGGATGATTTACAATTATCATTATCCAAAACCTAGTGATATTGTTCAGGAACAGGAAGACTATATCCAAGAATATATAAATGATTTTGAAAATATTATGTTGAGTAATAATTATACAAATGACACAACAGGATATCCATCAGTAATGAATGTTGAATCTTTTATTGATTTTATTTTATTACAGGAACTTGCTAAAAATGTAGATGCATATAGACTTAGTACCTATATATACAAGGATAAAGCAAGTGTTGATAATCGACTTACGGCAGGTCCCATTTGGGATTTTAATCATGGATTTGGTAATTGTGATTATGGAGAAACATGGGATGTTAATAATTGGCTATTAGAGTATAATCCCGAAGGTGGAGATCAAATGGCATTTTGGTGGGAATTGATGTGGCAGGATGAAAACTTTCAGTTAAAGGCAGCACAGCGTTTTACTGAATTAAGATCTACAATTTTTTCAGAAAATTATATTAATAATGTAATTGATAGTATTACCACTTATTTAGGTCCTTCAATAGATCGAAATTTTTCACGTTGGGCTTTATTAGGTAATTATATATGGCCAAATTATTATATTTTTGATACTTATGAAGAAGAGATTAATTATTTAAAATCTTGGACTGCAGATCGTTTAGAGTGGATGGATAGCGAATTATTATTGGACATAGACAAATCTTTTATTTTATCAAATTTCGAATTAAAAAAACCATTTCCGAATCCATTCAATTCAGAGACTACGTTCCTTATTGAATTAAAACAAAATTCGAGTATTCAATTAAAGATTTATAATATATTAGGTCAAAAAATAAGAATAATTAATCATTCTTATTTAGAACAGGGAATTTATGAAATAGGATGGAATGGAATGAATGATCTAGGAAAACCAATTGTATCAGGATCGTATTTTTTTTCATTAAATATTAATGGCGAAGTAGAAAAAGGGAAGTTGCTTTATTTAAAATAATTATTTTATGAAAATTTTTTCATACCTCAACTTTTTGTTATCAATATTATATGCTCATTTTCCATATCAGGAAAACCCTATAACTAATAAAGTCTTTGTTACTAATTCAAGTATTTTTATCAATTTTGGGACAGCCAATTATGAACTAGATGGTATTTTTGAAATCCAAATGAAAAATGGTTTATTTATTGAATTTTGGGGGAATAGCCAATTAGATACAAATACAACATTAAATACTTCTATAGGTCTTATGAATGAAATTTCTCCAAGGCTGATCATGGGTGGAGGATATTCAAATTACATAGAATTGAGTAATCCTAATAATCATGAATTTTTTTTTGGCGGTAGTATAGAATCTTTTACTGGCGTTGGTTTTATAACGATTGGGAATGATTTATATTCTAGTTTTCTTGGCATTATTGATTTAAATACATTTTTGTTATTGTCTCAATTACCTTTTGACCTTTCAATTAGTGGTCTTGCAAGTAAAGAATTAGATAATAATGGCTACGATTTTTTTATTAATTTTTCCAAAACCTTTAAATCAGGTTTTTCTTTTGGCTATTCATTTTCAAGAGAGAGATATGAAGATCAACAAACAAGAACATTTACATTTATAAAACAAGGACAAACAATTACAAAAACACGTACAATACCAATCGCTAAACAGGGCTTTTTTAATACTGTTTCCTTAGGGATAACATTTTAAAAAGGTAATGGTTATTAAAATTATCAATCTAGCATATCATTTAATTTATAATCTGACCTTGAGAATCTAAATCAGGATAATTTTCTCTTTTTTTCTTATAAACAGCTGCTATTTCTGGATAGGAAAATTCAAAAAGCAGTTTTTTATATTCATTTTTGTCTAGCATTGTTTTATTATAAAAACCAGCTTTTTTTCTTTGCCGCTGGATCTCATAAAGTATCACTGCATTAGCTACGGAAACATTCAAGCTTTTTACCATTCCTAGCATTGGAATATTTATTTCCTGATCTACAAGATCCAATGTCGAATCTGAGATTCCATCTAATTCAGCACCTAAGACGATGGCACATGGATCTAAAAAACTTACAGTACGAAAATCGATTGATTTATTACTTTTATTAGCAGCATAAATTTTTATCTTTTGTTTTTTGATTGAATCAAATAGAGATAATCTTGAATGATGAATATTAAGTTTGACCCAATGATTGGAACCGCTAGCGGATTTAAGATTAATACCTACTTTTTTATTACTTAGAGAAATTCCATGAATATTCCCAATACCAATAGCATCACATGACCGGATTATCGCAGCTAAATTATGTGGTTTATGTACGTTATCCATAATAACAGTAAGATCGGGTTGGCGTTTATTTAATGCATTTTTAATTTTTTGAAATCGTTCGGGACTCATATAATCAATTAAATTTTACCAATGGAAATTTCATCTAAATCTATAAAGAAAAAAGCAGAAGAATTAGGCTTCCAAAAGGTAGGAATTGCAAAAGCAAAAGAAACTCCAAAGGAACGTGAAGATCTTGAATCATGGTTAAATAGAGGGAGGCATGGAAATATGAATTGGATGTTAAAAAGAAAAGATGAGCGTGGGGATATTCGAACCTATTTTCCAAAGGCTAAATCTGTGGTGTCTCTTGGCCTGAATTATTATACTGGTAAAGGGCAAGATGATCTAAAATCAGATTATAAATTCTCAAATTATGCTTGGGGCGATGATTACCATATTGTTTTAAAAAAGAAGATTTATGAATTATTAAATTGGATTAAATCGTCTTCGCCTGACATAGAAGGTGTTAGTTGTGTTGATACATCGCCAGTTATGGATAAAGTTTGGGCAAAGAATGCCGGGTTAGGTTGGTTGGGTAAACATACAAATCTTATTACTCCTGATTTGGGTAGCTGGATTTTTCTAGGAGAATTAATTCTGGATATAGAATTGGATTATGATGAACCTTTTTTGGAAGATTTATGCGGAAGTTGTACAGCTTGCATTGATGCTTGTCCTACCCAAGCGCTTGATTCATATAAGATTGATGCAAAAAAATGTATTTCGTATTCTACTATTGAATATCGCGGAAATTTTAAAAAGGATGGGAGCAATTTACATGGTTGGATTTTTGGTTGTGATATTTGCCAGGATGTCTGTCCTTGGAATCAAAAATTTTCTATAGAAACAGATATGAATGAATTTCAACCTCGCCCAGAAATAGTTAATTATACTAATCAGGACTGGGAAAAACTCGATAATGATACTTTTCGTAAATTATTTAAAGATTCTTCTGTCAAACGAACTAAATACTTTGGTCTAAAAAGAAATATAAAACAAAATTAAAAGAGAAAGGTATGGCAAAAATTGGAGTTGTTTTAGCAGGTTGTGGTGCCCAAGATGGCGCGGAGATTCATGAATCAGTTATTACATTACTAGCATTGGATAGATTTGGAGTAGAAGTAAAAATTATGGCTCCAGATATGGATCAATTCCATGTAATTAATCATTTTAATGGAGAGTCAATGGAACCTGAAAGAAATATTTTAGTTGAAGCTTCTCGTATTGCTCGTGGCAACATTGTACCCGTAGGCAGCGTAGGAGGAGATGAATTGGATGCCATTATTTTCCCTGGTGGAACTGGGATGGCAAAAAATATTTTTGATTATTCAATGGTTGGGTCAAAATGTACTATCATTAGTGATGTGGAAAGATTGGTTCGTGAAATTTTAATAGCTAAAAAACCCATAGGTGCAATTTGTATTGCTCCTGTTATGATTGCAAAAGTACTCCAAAATATGGGTAAGACTGGTGTAGTGACTGGAGGACGTAATGCACAGATTTCAGAAGATATATGTTCTATGGGGATTAATGCTAAACAAGTAGGAGCAGAACAAATCGTGGTTGATGAAGAAAATAAAATAGTTTCTACCCCGGCTTATATAGAAGCAGCCTCTATAAAAGAAGTAGCAACAGGTATTGAAAGACTTGTAAATAAAGTATTAGAGATGGTTAATCCAGCATTTTAATCATCGTTCTTCAATTCTTCAATTGTAATCGCTGAAGTTCCAATATGCCCAACAACAATACCTGCTGCTCGATTTGCAAACTCTGCAGCAGCTTTAGGTTTAGCACCAGAGACTAATCCTAAAGATAAAGCAGCAATAACTGTGTCGCCTGCACCACTAACATCAAATATTTCTTTTGCTTCTGATCTCAAATGAAAAATCATATTATTATCTACGTATGACATTCCATCTTTCCCGCGAGTAATTAGACATGAATTAATATTAAAAGTCTTACAAATTTGTTTGCCAGCTTTTTCGAAATCTTTATTGCTTAATAATTTGTGCCCTATAATTGCTTCTGCTTCTTTTGTATTTGGAGTTATAAAATTTGCATTACGGTATTTTATCCAATCTATTCCTTTTGGATCAATGAATACTGGAATATCATTATTTTGAGCAATTTTTATGGCATCTTTAAGTATTATTTTTTTGCAAAAGCCTTTTCCATAGTCACTAATAATAATTCCATCAGACTTTTCTATTTCTGAAGGAAGCATTTCTAATAATTTTTTGTAATTTTTTTCATCAAATTCTTTAGAGTCCCAATCTACTCTAACAATTTGTTGACTCTCAGCTAAAATACGCATTTTTTCTGTTGTTCGGAGAGATTGAATTTCCATCACTCCAGAAGTTGATAAATTTTTATCATTCAAGTATTCCATTATTTTTTGGCCAGCCAAATCTTGTCCGATTACGCTAATTATTGAAGTCTCTACTCCCAAACTTTTTAGATTTCTTATCACATTTCCACAACCACCTAACATAAATTTTTCATCAAAAAACTTTACAATAGGTACGGGAGCTTCAGGAGAGATACGATTAACATTCCCGAAAATATATCTATCTAGCATTAAGTCTCCTATAACAAGGATAGTTGGTTTCTTTTTTGCTATTTGATTTAATATTTTCATAAAAATAAGTAGTATTTGTTTAAATATATCATATTAATTCTCTTTAATCACGATAAAGCCATTATGCGCTTCTAGATTGATTGGGATAGTACCGCCTTTAATAATTGTAGTTCCTATTACTCTATTTTGTTCCACCATTATATCTAAAACTATTTCAGAATTTAATTCTTTAACAGAAGATGTTTGATTAATAACACTATTGATATTAGCTGGGAGTCCTTTGGGAATATGAGCTATAAGATTACCAGAATGAGTCTCTAAATGGATACTATTATTTTTTATTGTTGAATCATAGATTAGCTCCAACATAATATCACCTGATGATGTAAAACTTTCGACTGTCCCAGTTATCTCTTTCAATTCAATATCTCCAGACTCGACTTCACATTTTAATGAACCTATAGAATTATTTACTTTTATTGTTCCACCAAATACATGGAGATCTATTTCACCATGTATATTTGAGAGTTCTATATTATCTCCAAAACTTTTGAGAAAGCATTTAGCAAATATATTTTTTCCTTTAATTAATCCTCCAGATGCGCGACAATTTATCTCATTACCTTTTATATCTGATAAATGTATTGAACCTCCGCTACTTTGTATATCTAATTCTCCATTCAGGTTAACCAAGTGTATATCTCCACCAATTGTTGATGAATATATTTTTCCTTCACATTTTTCAATATTTAGATTGCCACCAGATGAATGAGCACGTAATACTCCTTTTGTATCATTTATTTTTATAATTCCTCCTTCAGTTTTCAATTCAAGATGACCATCAAAATTTTTTATAAAAATATCACCTCCCAATGTCTGTAAAGTAGATTCACCTCTGATATCGTTTAAATCAATATTACCTCCAAGTATTTGAAAATTTAAATTGACATTTTTAGGTAATTCTAGATGGATTATTGTTTCAATGTAATATTTTGGATCTATAATATTTTCTCCAATAATTTGGATTAAATTTTGTTCTTCAATATGATTTACAGATGTGCTTGCAAGTTTATGTGCTTCCTTTATCTTGTTTTCTTTTAATCCCCAAATAATTCTTGTTATAGTTATCAAGGCTCCAGAGCCCTCTTTCCCATATATTTTAATATTACTGGAAACATCCTCGATTGAAATTTTGTATGTGCCATTATCTGGTAATCTATCAAATCTATATATCTGTTTAACTTGTGTTGAAGTACTTTCATCTTTTTTGTTAATTGCACTTATATTCTGCGCGTAACTATAGGCTAGGATATGAAAGATTATTGTAAAATATATTTTTGTTTTTTGTACCACCAGTAACCCAATTTACATCTGTATTATAAACAAAAAAAGCCCCTGTACGGGGGCTTTTTTATTTTTGAATAAAAAATTTATAAACCGGTTTCAGCAACGGTTTTTTTAACAGCTGATAAAGTTTTATTTAATTCAATTTTCTCATCATCTTTTAAATCAAATACCAGTATTTTTTCAACACCACCAGAACCAATAACAGTCGGAACCCCAATGAAATATCCTTCAATACCAAATTCACCTTCGCATAATGATGCACAAGGAATTACACGTTTTTTATCAAAAATAAAAGATTCAGTCATTTCAATTGCAGATTGAGCAGGTGCATAAAAAGCAGAACCATTGCCAAATAGTTTCACTATTTCTCCTCCAGCTACACGAGTTCGATTCTCAATTTCTTTAAGTTTACTTGCTTGGATCAGATCTGTAATTGGAACTCCACCTATTGTTGCAAGCCTAGATATTGGGACCATAGTATCTCCATGCCCTCCTAAGACCATGCAAGTTATATCTTGGACAGAATAACCAGTCTCCATTGCAATGAATGTACGGAAACGAGCACTGTCTAAAGCTCCTGCCATACCTACCACCTGATTCTTAGAAAACCCGGAAACTTTATAAAATGCGTATACCATTGCATCAAGTGGGTTAGATATGACAATCACGAATGAATTAGGCGCTTGTTTTTTTATATTCGTTGCTACATCCTTCATGATACTTAAGTTAATGCTTAATAAATCTTCACGATCCATGCCGGGTTTTCTAGGTATCCCGGCAGTAATAATAAATACATCAGAATCTTTTGTATCGTTCCAGTCAGATGTACCTATAATATTTGAATCATAACCATCATGTGGTCTTAGCTGCATTAAATCCAAGGCTTTGCCTTTTACCATTCCTTCTGCTTTAGGAATATCAAAAATAATAACATCACCAAGTTCTTTTTGAATTGCTAACAATGCTAGATTGCCACCTATCTGTCCGCCCCCAATCAAAGTAATTTTTTTTCGTCCCATAATTTCTCCTTTATTAAAAGAAAAACCCCCAAAATGGGGGTTTTTAGATTAATTATCTGATATAACAGTTACGATCTTTCGGTCTCGACCTTTTCTCCTAAATCTTACAATACCATCTGCTGTAGAAAATAATGAATCATCATTTGCACGTCGGACATTAATTCCAGGATGAATTTTGGTACCACGCTGTTTAAGAATAATGGTTCCAGATAGAATGGATTGCCCATCAGCGACTTTTAATCCTAGGTAGCTTGGATTTGAATCACGACCATTTCTAGAACTACCTTGTCCTTTTTTATGTGCCATTTTTTATTCCTCTTCTTGTACTTTATCTAATACAGGTAAAGATTGTTTTTTTGAAGTTGTTTTTGATTCTTTTTCGGTAGATGTATTAATTGATTGAAATTCTAATTCTGTATACCACTGACGGTGGCCATTCTTTCTTTGATATCCTTTACGTCTTTTCTTTTTGTAGACTAGAATTTTCTTATCTCTTCCATGATCTATAATTGTAGCGGTTACAGATGCACCTTTAACGGTAGGAGTCCCTACCTGGGCGGTTTTACCATTATGAATTAGAAACACATTATTAAAGGTCAATGTTTTTCCTGAATCTCCATTTTGCTTTGGTACCCGAACCCGAGAACCTTTAGTAGCTTTATATTGCTTACCTGAAATATTTATAATTGCATACATAATCTATATTTTTAAAGCCGGCAAATATACTAGACCGCCCTTTCCTTTTCAAGATTCATTTCATCAGTGACATCGGTACCATCGCTTGTTTTAAGAAATCGAAATTCATCATGTTTCAAATCAACATTTTCTTCAATTTTAAGATGAACAAAGTTTTGCCACATTAAACCTTTTAAAACGTGTTTTTTTTCATCCTTAAAGTAATTTGAATTATCAGGACTAAGTTGGAGCTTGAGTCTAAAACTCATATGTTTTGTTTTGTATCTTCGTAGCCAATGATCAATGCGAGTAACTAATGTCTCTTGTGAAATAATGCGTCCTGACCCGCTACATGTAGGGCATTCTTCACTCATTGAATCTAGAAGACTAACCCTAATTCTTTGCCGAGTCATTTCTAAAAGACCAAATTCTGTTATCGGTGCTACTGCAACCTTAGCCCGATCCTTTCTGAGCTCTTTTCTAAGCTCGTGATAAACTTTTTTTCTATTTTCATCCAGTCTCATATCAATAAAATCTATTACAATTAAACCAGATAAATCTCTTAAGCGTAGTTGACGGGCAATCTCTCTCGCTGCTTCCAGATTGATTTTTAGTGAATTTTCTTCATGTAGTTTTTTCCCTATGAATCTTCCACTATTTACATCTACTACCACCATTGCTTCTGTTTTTTCAATAATTAAATATGCTCCACTTTTAAGCCAAACTTTAGGTCGCATCAGTTTTTCAATTTCCGATTCAATTCCAAAACTTTCAAAGAGGGGAGATTTGATCTTATATAATTCTAATCAATCTAATAAACTAGGAGAGACTTCATCAAGATATTTTTGTGTTTTTTTATAGAGTCGTTTTGAATCAATAATTATTTTTTCTACATCAGGTGTTAGCAAGTCTCTTACAACGCTTGAAGCTGTCTCTAAATCTTCATAAATAAGTAAAGGAGCGTCTCCATGATCTGCTGTATTTTTAATTTTTTCCCAGTTATCAATCAATTGTTTAAAATCATTTTCAATATGTTCTTCTGATTTACCTTCAGCAACCGTTCGAATGATTATGCCTATATTACCATGTCGAAGACGTTGTGCAATTTTTTTTAATCGGCGCCGTTCGTATTTATCCCAAATTTTTTTTGAAATTCCAATATAATTTGCTCTAGGTACTAATACCAAGAGTCTACCTGGTAAGGCTACTTCTGTAGTAACTCTTGGCCCTTTACCTGCAAATGGCTCTTTTATAACTTGAACAAATATTTCTTGGTCTTTTTTTAAGTCAACTTCAATATTATCATATTTATAATTTTTTTTATTAGAAGTATTATGTTCTGTAATATATTCATCTGAATCAATTTCAGAAAATGGAAGAAATGCATTTAATTCGCATCCTACATCAACAAAAGCTGCTTGCATGCCGGGTAAAACATTTTCTACCTTTCCTTTGTAAACATTGCCAACCATGCGATGGTTATCCTGTTTCTCAACATATACTTCAACCAATTGCCCATCCTCTTGAATAGCAATTCGTGTTTCTTCCATGCTTTCATTTATAAATATTTCTTTTTGCATGATACACCTAACCATTTTTCATATTTATCTATTTTAGATAACATGAAATAAACCTTTATTACAATAATAAGGTAATTAAAACAATCTATTTATTTTGGGGGATTAGATGAGGATGGAAAATTTTGGCCCTGTGTCGGGTGATAAAAATTGTGTCAAAACCGTCAATAAAATTATTAAAACTTTGTCGTCCTCTCTTATCCTTCCGAAGTAAAAATTACATGATTTCATTGATTCTATCAATGTTTATAAAGTATAAACCTTTTTAGTTCTCTCTTGCTTTAATTCCGTTTTGATGATTAAACTTAATCAAGCCTAAGTTGGTTTAAAATTGCGGAGTTCTACTTGAATCATAGATTCATATAATCTTGATAAAAGTGTCTTTTATCTTGGTTCGTATTATATTTTTTGCATGTTTTAGCCTTGCTACTGCATTATCTAGGACAGAGCCAATTCCTATTGCCCTATGTCTTGAAATAAATGGTCATGTTCAACGTAAAGGTAATATTCGTACGGGGTTAATTAGGAAAGGTGATTATATTTACCATGGTGATAAATTAGTTACTAGTGATAATGGTTTTGCATCAATTATGATGATTTATGAACATACATTCATTAAGATATATGATAATTCTGTTGCAAGGATTTTATTTGATAAAGGTAAAAAATCAACTAATTCTGAATTAGCCCTGTTTGATGGTAAGGTTATAATTGAGATGGGAAAAGATTGTGATCATTATTTTATTTTAAATACACCATCGACAATTGCGAAGGTGAAACAAACTGACTTTTTAGCAGAATACCAACATGAGGTACTATTTGATAAACTAAGGTACTCAATTTTTACAGCTTTGAATGGTGAAATGTCACTTAAAAATACTAAATCAAATCACTTAATGTATCTTTTAGAAGGTGAAACGGTAGTCTCAACTTTGAGTGGAAAGTTTTTACGACTAGACACTTTTAGATCAAGTACAAGTATTGTAAATAGTTTATTAGAATTTCGTTAAAAGTTGGCTAATAAAGGGCAAATAATAGCGATAGGTGGTGGTGGTTTTGGACGAAACCCTAATCAAACGACAATTGAAAAATATATATTAGACCAATCAATTAAGGAAAAACCGAATATAGTATTTATACCAACTGCAAGTGCGGAAGATAAAGCATATATTGTAAACTTTTATTCTTGTTTTTCTAAACTTAATTGTAAACCATCACACATTACTTTTTTCCAACGTACACCTAGGTTGGACAGTATAATTAATCAAGCAGATATAATTTATGTTGGTGGTGGTAATACTAAAAGTATGCTTGCGGTATGGCGTGAATGGAAACTGGATAAAATGTTATTAAAAGCCTATAATGAAGGAAAAATTTTATCAGGAGTGAGTGCAGGGGCCATATGTTGGTTCCAGCAAGGTATTACAGATTCATGGGCAAGTAATCTAAATGTATTAGATTGTCTAGGATTTATTGAAGGAATGGCTTGCCCCCATTACCAAGAAGAAAATGATCGAAGACCGAATCTGCACGAGATGTTAAAAACAAATAAAACTATTCCAGGTTATGCAATTGATGGTGGCGCTGCTATTCATTTAAAGGATGGGAAGTTTTATAAAGCTCTTCAGTTTTATTCAGATTCCTTTGTTTATCATGTCTCTTTTAACAATAAAGAAATAATTGAAAAAATGTTAAAAATAAAAAAATTATAAATTGTACAAGAAGATTGAAGATTTAATTTTTAAGTATGGAAAAATATGTTTTAAATATAAATGGAGATAAAAAAACCGTTTTTGTTGATGCTGATACTCCTCTGCTTTGGGTTATTAGAGATGAACTAAAATTAACAGGTACTAAATTTGGTTGTGGTAGAGGTCTATGTGGTGCATGTACAATTCATATTGATGGAGTAGAAACAAGATCTTGCCAGACATCTATCGATTTTATAGATAAAGATTCTGAGATCACAACAATTGAAGGTTTATCGGATGATAATACACATCCAGTTCAAAAGGCTTGGGTAAAGCATGATGTTCCTCAGTGTGGTTATTGTCAATCTGGTCAAATAATGACAGCATCTGGATTTTTATCAAGAAATAATAAACCCAATGATGAAGATATTAATAATGCGATGAAAATGAATATATGTAGGTGTGGTACTTATCAAAGAATACGTAAAGCCATACATACAGCTGCAAAAGAAATCAAAAATGGATAAAGAAAATAAAATATCACGCAGAGAATTTATCAAAGCCGGATCAATTATTGGTTCTGGGTTTGCAATTGGTTTTAATTTAACTTTTGCAGGAAGTAAAAAAGATTTAATAGGTATAAATTTTTCTCCAGATACATTTGTGAATGTCTTTAGTGATAATTCAATTTTATTGTCAGTTTCAAAAGCTGAAATGGGACAGGGAGTGTGGACTTCACTGCCAATGCTTATTGCTGAAGAAATGGATGCAGATTGGGATAAGGTAACAGTAAAACAGGTATCAAAAGATAATTTTATGGGTACAGGCGGAAGTATGTCAATCATGAGTTACGGTTGGGAGAAAATGAGAAAATCGGGAGCTATAGCAAAACATATGTTGGTTGAAGCTGCTGCATTAAAATGGAAAGTGAGTCCTCTGGAATGTGATGCAAAAAACAGTGTAGTGTATCATAAAAAGAGTGGAAAAAAAGCTACTTATGGTTCTCTTGCGGAAGATGCTTCAAATTTAAAAATTCCAAAGAAAGTAACTTTGAAAAATCCTTCTGAATTTTCTATTATTGGTAAAGATATGTTACGGACAGATTCTTCCATGAAAGTAGATGGAACTGCGCCTTTTGCGATGGATATGCATATTGATGGAATGGTATTTGCAATGGTAGAAAGACCTAAGTATTTTGGAGCAACATATAAAAATTCAAATGCTGAATTCATTAAAAAACAACCTGGAATTTTAGATGTTTTTAATGTGCCATCAGGAGTGGCCTT
>CAZPHE010000037.1:15216-19474 GCA_964586315.1 uncultured bacterium
GGTCGGTAATAAAGGCAAGAAAAATATTGAAGGTGGATTGGGAAAAGAAAAAAAACCCCATAAATGCTGATAGTGATATTTACAAAGATCAATTACAAAACCTTATAAATAAAAAATCTAATACTGTAAAAAAAGTAGGGAAACCTACAAAAATTTTATCTAGAAGTAGAAAACAATTTAAGTCTGAATATTATCTCCCTTTTCAGACTCATGCTGCAATGGAGCCTTGTAATTGTGTGGTGAATGTGAAGAGTAATTTATGTGAAATATGGGCGGGGACACAAAATCCAACTAATGCAATAAGCCGAGCGGCAAGTGTAACTGGTTTAAAAGGAAAACAAATTAAGCTTAATGTAACTTTCTTGGGAGGAGGTTTTGGAAGAAAATCATTTAATGATTTTATAGAAGAAGGTGTACATATATCGAAAAAAATAAAATTACCTGTAAAACTTGTTTATTCAAGAGAAGATGATATTAAGCATGGTTTTGCACGGCCTTCAAGCATTCATCAGCTAACAGCTGATTTGGAAGGAGAAGCTATTAATGTTTGGAAGCATTTGGTTGTTTCTCCTGACCCTCTTACTGGGAATGCTCTTAATGAATATGGTGCAGATTTACCTGGGATAGCTAAATGGGCAGTTGATTTAGGGATTGTTAAAAACAAATTACGAAATACCATGATTACAGATGGCGCAAGTGAGATCCCATATAATTTTAAAAATAAATTGATTAAGGCTTCTCCTTTTGAAACCGATGTACCTTTAGGGTTTTGGAGAGCTGTATTCAACTCACAAAATGCTTTTGCGAATGAATGTTTTATAGATGAACTCGCAAATGAATTAAAAATAGATCCTGTTAAAATGCGATTAAAATACTTAGACTTTGGATCACGACCTTCTATTGTAATTAGGAAAGCAGCTGATACGGCGGGTTGGGGATCAAATCTGCGTTATGGTCATAAACATGGATTTGCCTATCATCATAGTTTTGGGACACATGTCGCTCAGGTTGCAGAAGTTTCAATAAATAAAAGTAGTGAAATAATTGTTCATAAAGTTACTTGTGTAGTAGATTGTGGACAGATTGTTAATCCAATGACTATTAGAGCTCAGATGCAAGGTGCTATTATTTTCGGTCTTGGTGCAACTATAAAGAGCGAAATGACAGTGAAAAATGGTAGAATTAACGAAAGTAATTATGACGATTATCCAGTCCTTAGAATAAATGAAATGCCTGATATCAATGTTCAAATTATAAAAAACAAAGAAAAGCCAGGTGGTGTAGGGGAGCCAGGACTTCCGCCGATAGCTCCTGCAATAGCAAATGCTGTTTTTTCCATTACTGGAAAGCGAGTAAGAAAACTTCCAATTAGATCAGAAGATATTTCTGCTTAATAATTATTTTTATTATTTAATCTCAATTAATATTATTTATATCTATATAGTTTCATTGACAACTAATATTTAAAAAAATTTAACATATTATATTCAATAATTAATTTAAAAAATATATAATATAGTTTCATTTGCAACTATATTGTTTTTAATTTTTTATTATGTCAAAAGAAGCATCATTAAAATTTCATATGAATCTTGGTATGCTGATAAGATCAGCTCATAATTCAATGACAGGAAGATTTGTCCAAAATGTATTGGATTCAGGGATAGATATCTCTATGGACCAGTGGATGGTACTTGGACCAATTTGGCATTTTGAATCACCCTCTCAGAAAGAACTTGGCAAGATATGTTTGAAAGATAAGCCGAGTATTACTCGAATTATTGATACCCTAGAAAAGAAAAGTTTAGTTGTTCGTATTTCGGATCAAATTGATCATCGCATCAAACGAGTTGTTTTAACCAATGCTGGTAAGCAGCTTTTCTATGATGTTCTTCCTATTATGGAAAAAACACGGAAAGAAGCACGAGGGGAAATACCTGATAAAGAAATCGAAATATTTAAAGAAGTACTTTTTAAAATTATTCAAAATTTGGAAGATTAATAAAATGGTATCACGTTTCTTGAGTGGTTCTTTTTCTTTGTTTATTATTTTTCAATCCGGCTGTATTTCAAAGCCAGAATTGAACATGGAAGAACTTCGGATTAATATTCCCAAAGAATGGTCTATTCCGATGCATATTGATAATGATGCTGTTGGCGAATGGTGGCTTGCTTTCAATAATAAAGAGCTAAATAAATTTTTATCATTAATTAAGACAGAAAGTCCAGATTTTTTATCCTTGATTCAGAATCAAAAAATTGGTCTATACAATTCAAAGGTAATAGGCGCTTCAATTTTGCCTTCTTTAAATCTAGGATTCAATAGATCAGAGAGTGTGCAAAATTTATCTGCATTTGGATTTGCTGATGATTTTTTAAACCCAAGCGATTCTGATACCTCGAGTCAATCTCGAAACTCAGGTAATAATGTACTGACATTTGATAATACTACTTATGGATTGGGGTTAAATCATCAGTGGGAATTAGATGTCTGGGGAAGACTGTTAAATGAGCGAGAGGCAACAAAAAAAGACTATCAAGCGTTAACATATGATCTATCTTATATTGGTTTTTCACTTCTTGTTAGAAGTACAATTTTGTATTTCCAGGCAGTTGAGGCTATGGCTCAATTGGATCTTTCAAAAGAATCCTATGAAAGTCTGGTAGAAATTAGAGATTTAGTTAAAAATAGATATGAAAAAGGTCTGAGATCCAGTCTTGATTACAGATTATCGGAGACATCAGTATCAACAGCAATTCTCGAAATGGAAAATAGGAAAAATCAATTAGTAGCTATCAATCGTCAGTTACAAGTATTAACAGGAGAATATCCATCAGGTCTTTTTATCAAAGAAAATAAATTGCCAAAATATTTACCACCTATACCGTCAAGCATTCCTGCTGAAATTATTGATAGACGTCCAGATATACGTAGCCTTATTTTAAAAATAGAATCCAATAGTCATCGTATTGCTCAAGCAAAAAGGAACCTACTCCCGGGCATTATGCTGACAGGTTCAATGGGAACATCAACACAGGATTTGGAAGAAATTTTAAATGAAGACTTTGGAGTATGGAGCCTAGGTTTAGGAGTAACCGCGCCAATATTCAATGGTCAAAGGTTGAGATCAGCTATTAAGATTCAAGAAGCTTCATTTGAAAAATCGAAACAAGATTTAATAAAAGGTTTACTACAGGCATTTTCTGAAATTGAACAATATATGTATTATGATCAATCACTAGTAGTCCAAATTAATGCATTGAAATCTGCAGTAGAACAATCTAGGGATGCATATGATCTATCCAAAGAAAGATATGATAAAGGTGTTACAACTCTTGAATCTGTTCTAAATAGTCAAAGACAATACAACTCAATACAATCGCAGTATCTCTTCTTGCAAAGACAGTCTATTGAAAATAGACTATCATTAATATTAGCAATGGGTGGAGATTTAAATTTTACAATAAAAAATAATTAGAGACCCAAAATGAAAAAATATATAGGCCCAAGATTTTTAATATTATCATTTCTCGTAGCTTTCTTTATGATAAAGAATAAACCAAGCGCAATTGCAGAGGATGCCAAAAAGAATATTCCATTTGTGAAAACGATGATGTTAATTCCTCAAACTGTGAATGCAACTATTTCATCTCAGGGGTTTATTAAACCAAAGTCGAAATTAAATTTATTATCTGAACTAAATGCAAGAGTGGATTGGATTTCACCACAAATGGAAGCTGGATCAAGTTTTAACCATGGAGACACACTCATTAAACTAGACCAAAGAGATTATGAACTAGCCTTAATAACAGCAGAAGCTAGTGTGTTGAACGCTGAAGTAAATCTAGAGAGAGAAAAAGCAGAGTCAGATCTTGCTTCAAAAGAGTGGGGTAGAGTAGGTGGAGGATCAGGGACTGATCTAGCACTCCGTAAACCTCAACTTGCACAGGCAAAGGCAACGCTCAAAGCTGCAAAAGCTAATTTAGAGAGAGCAAAAAGAAATTTAGATAGAGCAATATTTATCGCCCCATTTGATGGGAGGGTTAGGTCAAAAAATACTGATGCCAATTCAACAGTTTTCCTAGGTACAATATTAGGGAGTATTTATGCGACGGAATATTTTGAAGTTCAACTACCAATAGCTGACCAAGATGTAAAATTTGTAGGGTTAGAGTTCAATGGTTTGCAAATACCTTACAGTAAACAACTAAATGTTGTTTTTGATATAGGTGGACAAAAAGTAAATGGTAAGGTGAT
>CAZPHE010000038.1:0-19427 GCA_964586315.1 uncultured bacterium
TAATTCCAAACATGAATCCCATAGATCTCATCAACACCTTCAAGACAACCATCCTCAATCATATACCTAGCACCACCTTCTCCTTCTTCTGCGGGTTGAAATATGAACCGGATAGTCCCATTATATTGATCATCTTTTTGCGTTAAAACTTTTGCTGCGCCTAAAAGCATTGCCATATGACCATCATGACCACAGGCGTGCATGACACCATCATTTTTCGAAGAGAATGATAATCCACTGGTCTCTTGAATCGGTAATGCATCCATATCTGCTCTAAGACCAATCATAGGACCATCACCAAATTTTAGATCTGCAGTAACACCTGTTTTACCAACTTTTACCTTCGGCTTTAAACCCATTGATCGTAACTCATCTGCGATAACATCACCTGTGCGATGTTCTTGAAAACTTAATTCAGGGAATTGATGGAAATCCCTACGCCAATCAACAATCATCTTTTCAATTTCTTTGATCTCTTTTCGAATATTCATTATTTTATCCTTTCAATAATTCCAGAAAGTAATTTGATCATTTTATATTTTGATCTTTCAGCATTGGTCAACACTTCTTCATGGGTTAACGATTGCTCGGATATACCTGCAGCAAAATTAGTAAGAAGTGATAAAGTTACTACATTTAATCCCAATAAACCTGCTTCTTCAATCTCAGGTAGTGTACTCATTCCTACAGCAGACCCATTTAATGACCTCAAGTATTTTATCTCTTCTGGTGTCTCATACATAGGTCCCATTTCCCAACAATAATTCCCTGTTGCAAGGGGAATGTCATTTGCACTTGCCACACTTCTTGCAATAGAAATTAATTGTGAAGAATGAAATTTTTCATCTGTAATCAAATCTGGATCTTCAATATTATTTTGAAAGGTACAATCCAAATGTCCTACTATCACCATAATAGTCCCTGGCTCATTCCTTTTATCTAGGCTCCCAGATGAGTTTGTAATAATTAGATTCTCAACCCCACATTCTTTAAAGACATGAATTGGAAAAACAACGATTTCTCTTGAATAGCCCTCATAACAGTGCATCCTCCCCTTAGCAACAAGAAGCTCTTTACGCTTTAATTTCCCAATTACCATTACCCCAGAATGTCCCTCAACTGTTGATCTTGGATAATGTGGAATATTAGAATATTCTATTATTTTATGATTGGTTAAAGCATCTGTAAAACCTCCTAAGCCAGAACCTAAAATCACCGCAGTATCCCCATTAAAGCTTGTCTGGTCCAATATTACCTTTGATGCTTCTAATGACCTATTCATAAATGATTATCAGAAATAGTTGCTAATTGTCCACAACCAGCATCTATATCCTGACCTTTACTCCAACGGACCGTAACAGGGAAAGGTGCATTATTTAATGATGATATAAATGCGTTAATTGAATTATCAGTTGGTCTTCTATATTGGCCACTGATCTCATTATATGGAATCAGATTAAGTTTACAATTTATGGGATCTAATAGATATTTTAAACGTTTTGCATCTTCTGGTGAATCATTAACACCTGCCATTAAAACATATTCAAAAGTAACTTTTTTTCGTAATTGGACTGTATATTCTTTAACAGCAATTAATAATCTTGAAAAAGTATGAACTTTTGTTATTGGCATAGTTTTCAATCGTTGATTTTGGTTGGACCCATTTAAACTTACAGCAAGTTTAAATGGGTGCCTTTCACTTGTAAACTGTTTTATTTTTTTAACCACCCCTGCTGTAGAGATAGTTATACGCCAAGTAGCTAAATTAATACCATCTTGATGATGGAGAAGATATGCAGCATTAATACAATTTTTATAATTTAAGAATGGCTCTCCCATACCCATAAATACAACATTAGTAATTTTATTATCAATTACCTTTTGAAGCTGAAGAAATTGATCAATAATCTCTCCTGTCGATAAGTTTTGAATAAATCCCATTTTTGCTGTAGCACAAAAATCACAATCTACAGCACATCCAACTTGTGTAGATAGGCAAACAGTAATTCTATCTTCATGTTGCATTATTACTGATTCAATTTTTTGACCATTATGCAATTCAAATAAATATTTTTGAGTTTTCTTTGAGGATGATATATTTTTTTTGATCATTTTGAGTGGATGTATTGGGAAAGTAGCCAATTCTTTACGGAATTCAATAGAGAAATTCGTCATTTTATTATAATCATCTATCCTCTTACGATATATCCAGCCAAAAAGTTGCCTTCCACGATAAGACTTTTTCCCTAAAGAATTTGCAAAACTTTCCAGTTCTTGCATCGATTGGCCAATTAAAGGTTTATAAGATATTTCTTTAGAATCTAACATAAATTGAAAGTTATTTAATTTATTTTTCGCTTATTCTTTCTTTTTAGGGCAAGGCTCACGCCTTAAGTTTTGCACCATTTTAAAAAAAAAAAAAACCAATTATATGAATGAAATACAACAAGACCTAACAGCACTTGAAAAACTTGCACAATCAAGAAATGATTTTTTTGATGAAATTAATAAAGTGGTTATTGGACAACAAAAAATATTAGACCATTTACTTATCGCTTTGCTTTCTCGAGGACATTCTCTATTAGTAGGAGTGCCTGGATTAGCGAAAACCCTTATTATAAAAACCCTATCGAATGTTTTAGACCTATCTTTCAAACGAATCCAATTTACTCCAGATTTAATGCCTAGTGATATAACAGGCACTGAATTAATTGATATCGATGCTAATACATCACAACGGTCTTTTAGATTTTATCAAGGTCCTATTTTTGCAAATATTGTACTTGCAGATGAAATTAACCGAACTCCACCAAAAACACAGGCTGCTCTGTTGGAAGCAATGCAAGAACATAAAGTAACCGCTGGTGGAAATACATATAATTTAGATGAACCATTTTTTGTTTTAGCTACACAAAACCCAATAGAGCAAGAAGGAACTTACCCTCTCCCAGAGGCACAATTAGATCGTTTTATGTTTAATTTAAATATTGGATATCCCTCTAAACAGGAAGAAATAAATATTGTTCGTAAGACAACAACATCTGAACCAAAACCATTGAATCCTGTAATAAAAAAATCTGAAATAATTGCATACCAAGATCTTGTAAAACGTGTCCCTGTTTCAGAAAATGTTGTTGAATACGCAGTTACACTAGTTTCCGCAACTAGACCAAATTCGTCTTCAGCGCCTGAATTAATTCAACAATCAGTAGAATGGGGTGCTGGACCCCGAGCTTCACAATATCTAATTCTTGGGGCTAAAGCAAAAGCAATCCTTGAAGGTCGTCCTTCACCCAATATCAATGATATCAAATCTTTAGCATTACCAATTCTAAGACATCGTGTATTACCAAATTTTAATGCTGAAGCTGAAGGACTGAAAGTTGAAAATATAATATTAAAACTTTTAGATATTTTAGATGAACAATGATTAATCAAGCAAATAAACGAAAATTTTTAGATCCAGAAATAGTTGCAAAACTAAACTCCATGTCACTTAGAGCGCGAATGGTTGTAGAAGGATATATTATCGGTAAACACCGTAGTCCATATCATGGTTTTTCAGTCGAATTCGCAGAACATCGTGCATATGGATTTGGTGATGAAATTCGCCATATTGACTGGAAACTTTTTGGAAAAACAGATCGGCTTTATATAAAAAGGTATGAAGAAGAAACTAATCTTCGCGCTCATTTGATTTTAGACATCAGTAAATCTATGTTATATAAAAGTGGTAAAATATCAAAATTGAATTACGCTAATTCTCTTTTAGCTGCCTTATCTTACATTATGATTAACCAACAGGATGCAGCTGGATTAGTACAGTTTTCAGATAAAATAAATACTTTTATACTTCCAAAATCAAGACCTTCCCATTTAAAGACAATTCTTACATTATTAGATGATAACAACTTTGGAAAAGATACTAAAATCGAACCAGTTCTTCATGAAATGGCAGAACGAATTTCCAAACGTGGAATGGTGGTCTTATGCTCTGATCTATTAGATGAACCTCAAGATGTATTAAATGGACTCAAACATTTTCGGCACAAGAAACAGGAAGTAATCGTTTTTCATATTATAGATAGAAAAGAATTAGAATTTAATTTTAATTCCCGAACCAAATTTTTAGATATGGAATCAAAAGAAGAAATCATTACAGAGCCTTGGCATATTCAATCAAGCTATAAAGAATTAATGTTAGATTTACAGAGTTTTTACCAAAAAAAATGTCGAGAAAACTTAATAGATTATGTACCTGTATTTACAGATCAAAATCTTGATATAAGTATTACAGAATATTTGAATAAACGTGCAAAATTAGGTTAGAACCAAATCAAAAACCTGATGTTAATAAAAAAATTAGTTTCCCTCTGCAACATCACGTTTAAAACGAACCAACTCTAATTTCTTTTTATAAGATTCTTTATTATCAATATCTATAATCATCACTGATTTTATCTTTTTTTCTGCTTTTCGATACCATCTAGATGCTTCATTTAGATTTTTTTCAAAACCCTCAGAACCATTATAATAATTATCTCCTAGTCCCTCATATGAATTAGCCATACCTAATGCTGCTTCAAAATCATCTTCATTTAGAAAAAATGCTTCATCAAATGCAGTTTCAGCATCTTCATAATTTTCCATCTGATTATGAATTACTCCTAAATTAAAATATAAATCTGCTTTTACAATATTATTTTCTTCATTTGATATTGCATCTTCAAATACTTGAATTGATTTCTCTTTTTGACCAAGGTCATAATATATTCCAGCAAGTTCTCTTAAGGCTTTACTGTTCGAAGGTTCAAGAGATGTTGCTTTTTCATAATAAGGTAATATTTCATTTGATGATTTACCAGCTCTACTTAAAATTTGACCAGCACTGAAATTAGCTTCAAAACTATCTGGATTTTTCTCTACTGCAGTTAAAGCAGCATTTATTGCATTTTTTTTATCACCTTTATCAAAATAACATTTTGCTAAAGTAGCATGTGTATTTGCATCTGATGGATTAATAATAGAAGCATTTATAAAATGTTTGATTGCAGTTTCCAAAAATTCTGGTTTATTTTCTGGATCATCTTGTATTTTTTTAAATTGCTCCACACCTGCATTGAATTCTTTTGCCCAATAAAATTCTGTATAATTTTCAACAGCTTCCTTAACAGAAATAAAAGAAGCACGTACTTCAATTACTTTTTCAGGGTTAATCTCCATAGATCTATTGAATAAAGTCACCATTTCAATCCAATCCTCGTTTTCTGCATGAATTTCAACTGCCATAACAATTGGTATTTCAGGATTGTCAGGCTCTACTGCCATTGCTTTTGGTAAATATTCAGAAGCTTTCTTAAAATCTGATTGTTGAATTGCAAGTTTAGCAGTAGTGTACTCTTGGCTACTACATGAATAAAAGATTATTGCTACTATTAATATTCCAATAAGGTTTTTGATTTTCTTAATCATTCTAAGACCTTTAATATTTTGAGTTTAAAATTACCTATCCTAGCATTTGTAATAGATAAAAAAATATAATACAAATTTAAAACAGTTTAAACTTTAATCTATCCATGACACTTTTATCAAGCTGAGCGCCACGGATTTGAATAATTTCTTCTGCTAGAGAAACTCCTAATTTCCCTGCTAGATGAAAATCGTCATTTGTAGAAAGAGATGAAATAAATCCTGCTGCATACATATCTCCTGCACCAGTTGTATCTATTGCTTTTATATGTTGTGAATTTATAACATATTGCTTTTTATTATGAAAAACTATAGATCCATTTTTCCCCAATTTAATGCCACCAGACTTAACCAAATTCATTAACTGTTTGATTGAAAATTCAATATCATTTGAATCAAATAAAATTGAAAGTTCCGTTTGATTTGCAAAAACGATATCCACATATCTTTCTATTAATTTTAAAAATTCGTTTTTATTCCTTTCTACGACAAATGGATCTGCAACATCAAATCCAATTTTTATATTCTCATTGCGAGCAATTGCAATCGCTTTTTGAATTGCATTTTTTTGAGATTCTGTGTCCCACATATAACCAGTGAAATACAAAAATGATGCTTTAATCAATTTATCAGTATCGATATCATCAGTACAATAATCCCTACAACTGCCAAGATAAGTATTCATTGTTCTTTCTCCATCTGGAGTGATTAAAACAATACTGGTTCCTGTTGGATGTTCTCCTTGAACAAGACCTGATAAAACACCATATTTTTTTAATTGGTTTAGATATTTATCACCGAAATCATCTTTTCCAATTTTTCCTGATATCAAAGAAGGGATTCCTAAGCCAGAGCATGCAATAGTTGTATTAGGAGCAGAACCCCCTGGGTAAAATTCTATTTCTGCATTTTTGAAATATTTAATTATTTCAGCTTGGTCATTCTTATCTAACAATCTCATCGTACCTTTATCCAACCCAAGATTTAATATATCATTATTAGTAACATTAATAATAATATCTATAAGTGGATTCCCTATACTAAATACGGTTGGATACTCATTTCCCATAATTTTTATTCCAATTATATATTTAATAAATTATAGATCAATTACTAGGTTTTAATAGATTTAGTTATTAATCTAATAAAAAATTTAAAATCTTGCTCGTCAAAAATGAAAAAAAGTATATTTAGGACTTATGAATACAAAAACCTTTGCAATAATTACTGATATTCATTCGAATTTGGCCTCTCTTAAAAAAGCCATAATGATTATTAGTGAGAAAAAAAACATAGACCAAATTATATGTCTGGGTGATTGTTTTGCATTAGGACCAGAGCCCGAGAAAACATTGGAATTACTAAAAACTATTCCTGACTGTATTTTTATAAGAGGCAATCATGACCGTTATTTAATTGAAAGATTGTGGGAAGATGAATTACCCTCATTAGAAGGAATGGATCCATATGATCCAATTTGTAAAGCTATAGTACAAAATGAAAAATGGACTGCTGACCTTTTAGGTCAAGAAGGTAGAGATTTTTGTTCCGCAATGAAAATTGCACATAGAGAAATTATAGATGAAACACTTATTGAATTTTCCCATGCATGGTATAAAAGAGATGATAAACCTCCATCTGCTAAAGAAGCACTTAACTGGCGTGACCATGTAATTGAATCTCAACCTAGAATCAAAAAAGTTGTATTTATACATGGACATGTTCACGTGCCTAGGCATCAGATAATTGGTAATTTGACAATATTGTGCCAAGGGGCTACAGGACTTCCTTTTGATCGTGATCAAAGAGGATCTGTAGCTTTTCTAACAATCAAAAATAATGAAGTTAACTGGGACGTGAATCGTTATGTTTATGATCAAGATACAACAACAAATAAACTGGAAGAACGGAAACCACCTTTTTACATTAACTTAAAAAATACAATTAAATTTGCATCTATTCGGAATGACCTGTAGAGACTAAAGACTTCTAGCCCTTTTATATTTTTTTTATTTAAAAAATCATGATTTATTTTGATCATAGCGCAACCACCCCAATACACCCTCATGTTCTATCTTTAATGCAATCCGTACAAACTGATATGTATGGAAATCCATCATCTATTCACTACTCAGGACAAAAATCAAGATCCATTATTGAAAATGCTCGCAATCAAATTGCAAAATCAATAAATGCAAAAAGCGAACAAATTATTTTTACTAGTGGAGGTACAGAATCAAATAATCAAGTATTATGGTCTATGCTTTACAATGATAAAAAACATATAGTATCAAATGTCATCGAACATCCTGCAATAATTAAAGTACTCCAGTCTTTAAAGGTTTTAGGAATAAATTATTCTTTAGTAGACGTTAATTCAGAGGGAATTATTTCTATAAATAAAATGATAAATGCAGCTAATGATACTACAGGATTGATTTCAATTATGCTCGCAAATAATGAGGTAGGAACAATACAAGAAGTTAAAAAAGTTGTAGAATTAGCTAAAAAAAAAGATATACTAACCCATTCAGATGCGGTTCAATGTTTGGGAAAAATGAAAATTGATGTTACTACATTAGAAATAGATTTTTTAAGTTTGTCTGCACACAAATTTTATGGACCTAAAGGTGTGGGAATACTTTATGCTAAAAAACCAGAATTGCTTCATCCATTAATCATTGGCGGAAATCAAGAAAATGGATTACGAGGAGGGACTGAAAATCTTGCATCAATTGCTGGAATGGGACTAGCAGCCGAACTAGCAACATCTTCATTAAATGGTCATATTAAACACCTCAAACAATTAGAAAATCAATTTAAATCTGGTTTAAAAAAAATATCACAAAAAATGATATTTAATGGCAACCAATCTCATAAACTCCCCGGCTTAATCAGTATATCTTTTCCAGGTCAAAATTCTAATACTCTTTTAACCAAACTCGATAGAAATAATATATATGTTTCTAGTGGTTCTGCTTGTGGTTCAGGCGATATAAAGCCATCTCCGGTATTATCAGCAATGGGGCATGATCATACAACAAATTTATCCACTTTACGTTTTAGTTTTGGAATAACAAATACTGCAAAAGAAATTGATTTTCTTTTATCTGAATTAAATATTATTCTTTCAAATAAATGAAACGAATTGCAGTAGGTATGAGTGGAGGTGTTGATAGTGCTGTTGCAGCAGCTCTTCTCATTGATAAAGGTTATGAAGTAGAAGGGTTTTTTATGAAAAACTGGTCTGGAGATCCAGATTTTTGTTCTGCTGAGCAAGACTATAAAGATGCATTGCAAGTCTGTGATATTCTTAAAATCCCATTACGATCAATCAATTTTGAAAAACAATACTGGGATCGTGTATTTAATCATTTCTTAGATGAATACAAAAAAGGTCGAACCCCAAATCCAGATATCTTATGTAATACAGAAATTAAATTCAATGAATTTTTAGATTATACTCTAGAATTAGGTGCTGATAAAATTGCGACAGGTCATTATGTACGAAATCAATTTGGTAATGGAAAAATAGAGTTATTAAAAGGACGAGACACATTGAAAGACCAGAGTTATTTTCTCTATGGGCTAAACCAAAAACAAATTTCAACAGCGCTTTTCCCAATTGGGAACCTGAAAAAAACTGATGTTAGAATTATAGCAAAAAAATTAGGATTCAATAATTATGGAAAAAAAGATAGTGTCGGTATATGTTTTATTGGTGAACGCAATCTTAAAAATTTTCTAAAAAAATATATTCCAAAAAAGCGCGGTATTATTATTAATACAGAAGGGAAAAAGTTAGGAGAACATGATGGAGTAATGTATTACACAATAGGGCAACGTAAAGGATTAGGTATTGGAGGAATAAATGGTGATATGATAGGAGCTTGGTATGTAATGGGTAAAGATATATCAAATAATGAATTGATTGTTTGTCAGGGGCATGACCATCCAGGACTTTACCATAAAAATTTAAAGGCTTCTAATATCCATTGGATATCAGGATTAATTCCAACCAAAAGAAATTTAAAAGCCAAAATTCGTTATAGGAGTGTTGATAATCCCTGCAAAATTTACGATTTAGATAAAAACAATATTTCTGTAATATTTGAAAAACCTTGTTTTGCCATAGCACCAGGTCAATCAATTGTTTTTTATGAAAAAGATATCTGTTTAGGAGGGGCTGTAATTGATTCATATTCTAATTAATATCATATCAAAATTTTATTGTCTTCTATTTTGGAACAAAATTACCTGTATTAAATTCAAATAGTTATGAATCTATTTTTAAATACAATTCTAGGAACTTATTGTCTTTTAGGAATATTATTTGGACAATTCCGTTCTGATGTACCAATAAAATCTTTACCTACTAACCTTAATGGTGAATTAGAAAAACAAACTGCAATAAATCTTTTTGATCCCAATCGTTTAAGTATAAACCATAGTTTTGGTATATCAATGATCTCAAATCAACAGAATTCATTTTCGGTAGCTGGATTAACAAATCAGCTAACATACATAGCATCGGATAATTTAAAACTAGATGGAAATATCATTTTTTATATGATGAAGAATCCTATTCAACAAAAAAATTTACTTTTTGAACAGTTTGATATCGCTTATAATGCTGGAATTACATATCAACCAACAAAAAATTCTTTTCTGCAGCTTCGGTTTCAGAATTTTCCACAAAAACAAAGGTACCAAAATCATTCACCCTTTAATTTGAGGTTTATTCAATAATTGTCTAAAAAGAAATCCCGTTATCAAATAAAAAAAACTCCGTTAAAAAATCTACCTTTAGATATAGCTATTGGTCTTACAGGTATTTTACTAATAGGATTTATTTATTCTTTTTCCCAAAAAGCAGCGAGTAATAGCGTACGAGTTGATGTTACATTTCCTAATGCAGATAAACCAAAAATGTTAGCAAAAGAACTCTACCAAGAAAACCCAATCCAAAATATAAAAATTGAAGTTTTAAATGGATGCGGGATTAACGGTATTGCAGCAGAAATTTCTGAGTTTTTAAGAACAAATCACAGAATAGATGTTATTCGATCAGATAACGCAGAAAGGTATAACTATCCAAATACAATCATAATTGGAAGGAATGAGAATCTTGAAAATCTTCGTTTAGTTTCTGAATCATTTGGTGTACCCATTGAAAACAAAAATGTGATTAGACATGAACCTGATGAATCTCTAAGTGTTGATGTTACAGTAATACTCGGGAAAGATATACACTCTTATTCAAAATATTTCGACTTTTCTTCAAAAAATTTTAAATGAATAAATCTGAGCCGGATTTTATATCTGATCAACCTCTGTTAAAGAATATTCTCAACTTAGCAAACGAAAAAAAAGCTGTTGCATTAATTGCCTTAGACGTAAGGGGTCTTACTTCTTTGACTGATTTTTTTGTAATCTGCCATGGTGATTCCGAACCACACGTAAAAGCAATTACAGATCATATAAGAAAAGGGACATCTAAAAAGCCTCATCATATAGAAGGTTATGAAAATCATAATTGGATCTTATTAGATTATTTTGATATTATCATTCATGTGTTTAGAAATGAACTACGAGATTATTATGGGCTGGAAAAACTGTGGGCTGATGCTCCGTTAAAAAAACTTACCGATGAAAAAGCTTAAACTTCTCCTTTCAGAATCTATTTCTTTGGTATTGCAATCTTTATCATATCCAATAAAAAAGTTTTCTCTTATAGCTCCAAACAATAATGAATTTGGAGATCTCTCATCCAATATAGCACTCATATTAGCAAGTGACTTAAAAAAAAATCCTATTGATATTGGACAATCTATAGCAAATGAATTAAAAAATATACATATAGAAGATATTTCAGATATAACAATTACTAAACCTGGGTTTTTAAATTTTCAAATTTCAAAATCTTTTTTTCAGAAAAAAATTCAGGATATTGTAAATAAAAATGAAAATTATGGGCGAGGAAATATTGGAAAAGGGAAAACAGCTAATGTGGAGTTTGTAAGCGCTAATCCAACTGGACCTCTTACAGTTGGTCATGGTCGAAATGCAATTTTAGGAGATACAATATCAAATATTCTTGAATGGCAGGGGTTCAAAGTAACAAGAGAATATTACTTTAATAATGCCGGTAGACAAATGAGGATACTGAGAGAATCAGTTAAGTCTCGATATTTTGAAATTATAGGTAAAGGTTTTGATTTTCCTGAAGAAGGTTATAAGGGTAATTATATAAAAGAAATAGCACGTACTATTCATGAATCGAAAAATGATGATCTTATACCAGATGATCAATTTTTTACTGAAAAAGCAGAGGAAATTATATTTAAAGATATAAAAAAAACTTTACTAAATCTGGATATTCATTTTGATCAATTTACCAATGAAAAAACATTTTATGATAACGGAGATATTGACAAATTAATAAGTGAACTTATTAAACTAAATCTTATTTATAAGAAAAATAATGCTACTTGGTTTAAAACAACTTCACTAGGGAAAAAACAAGATAAAGTTTACATCAAAAGTTCAGGTGAGCCTACTTATCGTGTTCCTGACACTGCATATCATAGAAATAAATTAGATAGAAATTTTGATTTAATCATTGATGTATTTGGAGCAGATCATGCTGATAGTTACCCAGATGTTCTTATTGCATTAGAAGCATTAGGATATACAACAGATCACATTAAAGTACTTTTATACCAGTTTGTAACCTTAATCCGAGATGGTAAAAAGGTTAAAATGTCAACAAGAAAAGCCAATTATGTTACACTGGATGACCTTATAGAAGAACTTGGTCAAGATGTAGTAAGATATTTTTTTGTTATGCGAAGCATAAACACACACTTAGATTTCGACTTAGATCTAGCAACGGATCAATCAGATAAAAATCCAGTATTTTATATCCAATATGCCTATGCTAGAATCTGTAATATTATTAAACGATCAAATAAATTAGATTCCGATTTAAATGACTCATTTGACTCTTCTCTTATAATTAATCCTGATGAAATTAGGATGCTAAAACATATGGTGCATTTCCCAGAAATTGTTGAACTAGCTTGCAAGAATTTTGAACCTCAGTATATTGCAAATTTTCTCAAAGAATTGGCAACTCTTTTTCATAGATTTTATAATCAATGCAGAGTAATAACAAATGATGATAAACTTTCAAAGTCCAGACTTAAATTAATTAATTCTGTAAGAATTATTTTGAAAAATGGACTCGAAATTCTAGGAATAACAACCCCAGAGCAGATGTAAAAGAATTTCTTTAAAAAATTCTGAAATCTAAATTTTTCTAACTACTTTTATTCGTACTAATCAATACAATTAGTATTTTTACTATCCCAAATTTTTATTCTGTTAATGGTTTTTTTAGAATATAGTTAAATGTTTCAGAAGTTGTTATGCTTATAACTTGTTCATCCACGAGTTTTTTTGTTTGAAAAACTCGTAAAAAATGATCACCAGCTTCAAGATCCAGTCTGATTAAATCTACTGCCCAATGATGTTCCCCATTTAATTCAAATATTAATCCTTTTTCTTTAGTTTTAAATTTACATTTATATACTGGATTGAGAAAAAAATCGATTTCAATAGCTTTCGAAGGATTAACAAATAGTTCATATATAAGAGGTGCATAACCCTTCTTATTAATTTCAAACTTATGTAAACCAGGGATTATCAATTCATTTCTAATAGGAGATGAACCTAGATTAATACCATCTAAATAAATATCAACTTCTGTGGGGATGGTATTTACATCCAGTTTTATTTGAGGGAAAAGTATTTGAAGACCTAAAAGAAAAAAAAGACTTTTTTTAAAAACGTTACACATTCTAGTTTTTCAAATAGAATTTATTTATCGAATCCATATCAACTTCATTTAAATCTGTACGGTTTACCCAACCCTCCATTTTAATATATTCATTGTCATCTATTGGAACTTCAATATAACCGTAATATGCGCCAGGAGTAGTCCTATTAACAGAAAAAACTTCTCCCTGTTCTAATAAAAACAAAATTTCAGATCCGATATCAGGATATTTTTTAAATTGGACATTATTTTTGTTTGTGATATACAAAGGACTTTTCATTTTTTTTGATGGACCTAACCCAACTTTAAGGTTAATCTTACGATTATCAGTAAAATCAAGCTGTTTAATAAAAGGTTTAAATACAATATTTTCACCAACAACAATTCGAAGATGCTTTGCAAATTTATATTCACCAGGTATAGCAATTTGAAAGAAGCCCTGTTTATTCGAGTGAGTTGAATAGATAATATTATCATAATTTTGTAAAGACACCTCTACATCTTTGAGATTACTGTCATTATTATTTAAATAGATTTGTCCTGAAACAATAAGTTGACCAATCCTTATAATTTTGGGTGGTAATACAATACGACCAAAATGAATGCCTTTAAATCGAACATCAACTGGATCAAAATTTTCATCCTGTGGTATTATTTTAATAAAATTTGTTTTTTCTTTTATATCTAACACACCTTGAGGAATAGAAGTGCGAAATTCATTTGGTGCTTCTTGAAGAATAGAAATAATTGGATTCAAAGTATCTGCATGAGCAAATACTTTAAAAAGTATATTGTTAGGAATTGCTGCATCATATTTAATTGGCAATATAATTTGAATTTCACCATATTCATAAGTAACAGAAATTAAAGGTTTCTCGTTATTATATATAATATCTGGATATTGGGGACCTCTAAATGAAGTACAGCCCCACATTAAAAAGTATATCATACTAATAATAATTAAATATAAATGCTTGAATGAGTGTTTCATAATATGCCTTAATTTATACCTATAAAAAAAATATTGCAGACAAGCGCAAAATATTTTTAAATAATCATTTCAAGGGTTTTAGTTAGCAAATCACTTTTTTCTAAAAATTTAAAATAAAATCTATACCTTGAACTAAATTCATTATACTAATCAATTTTTGAAATAGCTAGTTCGTTTACATTCTCTTTATATGCAAGAACAAGAAAATCTTCTTTTAGAAAAAGTCAAAAAATCAGATAAAACTGCATTTCATAAGTTGTTTATAAAATTTCACGATACTCTTTTCCGCTTTGTTGTATACCGGGTTCATGATGGTGATCTTGCGAAGGACATTACCCAAGAAACCTTTTTTAGAATTTGGGAAAACCGTAAATCTTTAATCCCTAATAAGTCGTTTTTTTCATTGATTGCACGTATTTCTACGAATCTTACCTATGATCATTTTCGCCATATGGAAGTTCGTAAACGTAACGAAGACCGGATTCCTCAATTTGGGAAATCTCATTTTGATAATCCTGAAGCAATAAATCATGCAAATATGCTCGAAGAGGAAATTCAAAGACTTGTGAATAAAAAACTACCTGAAAGATGTAGAATAATCTTTATATTAAGTCGAATTGAAGGTTTCTCTAATCCAGAAATAGCAAAAAAACTAAACCTTAGTATAAGAACCGTAGAAAATCAAATTTATAGAGCTCTAAAAGTTTTAAAAAAACATCTTGGAAATTATTTATGAGTAAAAATGGTTTATCTAGCGTTAATCTTATGCTAGAAAGAAATTATTAAAATTAAATGAATTTTGACCATGATCAGAAAATAATTTGGAAAGCAAGTCGGAATGCTCAATTTCCGCCTGTTCCAAATAGAGATCAAATGTGGATCCGTCTTGTTAAACAAATGAAAATATTAGACAGCAAAATCGTTCCAAAACAAGGTTCGCAAAATATTTTTTCATTTGTTAAAAGTAATTGGTTTTCTTTTAAACCAAATTTTCATTATGGAATAGGATTAGCATTTGTCCTGATATTTACAATTCCCTTCGCATATAAATTTTTTTCAACAAAGACAATTGTAACTCGTAGTGGTAAACAGCAGACATTACAACTGCCGGATGGGTCAACTGTTATATTAAATTCTGAAAGTAAAGTTATTTATAATAATAATTTTAATAACGATCATAGAAATATAACACTGATTGGTGAAGCCTATTTTAATGTTCAAAAAAGAGATATCCCTTTTTCTATTAATACAGATTTTGGGCAAATCACTGTTTTAGGAACGATATTTAACGTGCGATCTAGAGAAGATGGATTTGAAGTAGGTGTAAATGATGGAAAAGTAAACGTAGCAAATACAATATGTTCTGTTGAACTTCAAAAAGGAGAAATACTTCAAACTAAATCTATATTTACAAAAAATGATTTAAGAAATTTTCAATCTATAGATTATCCTGGATGGATTAACAAAAAATTATATTGTAATGAGACAAAATTAATTCAACTATGTTCTGAAATTGAACGAACATTCAATATTACAATTATAATTTCAAATCCTGATCTAAAAAACATAAGTGTTACCGGAGTAATTGAAACTTCAGACTTAAAAACTGTGTTGACCACTGTTTCCTTATTGACTCAACATGAGTTTAAATTAGAAGGTGACACAGTTACCATCATCTGACTTAAAAAAGCTTTTTTTTAGGATTTCCCTAATGTTTTGGAGTGTATTTGTACCACTTCTTGCACAAAAATCAATTACTTTCCAATTAAAAGATAAACCATTAAAATCAGCTTTATTTATGCTAATTAGGGATCATAACCTTTCAATAATATTTCCAGATACAATACCAAATACATTAATCTCTGCTAACTGCAATCAATGTGATAATAAGGAAGCAATCGCATCAATTCTTTCATCCACCTCATTAAGTTGGGTACAAACTGGAAATCAGTTTACTATTTCTATGCCCATTTTACGAAATAGTTTTTCAATCTCTGGTAGAGCACTAGATTATCAATCAGGCGAACCTATTCCATTCGCAAATATATATCTCCTAGGCTTAAATAAAGGTGACATCTCCAATAAAGATGGTACATTTTCAATATCAAATATATCATCAACATCTTGTTCTTTAGCAATTTCCTATATTGGATACAAGACTGAAATAATACGATTATCTTTCCCTAAAGATAAAAATATTTTCCAAAAAATTTATCTCATACCAAAAGTTCTTATTTCAAAAGAAATTTCTATTACTGGGTTTTCCCGAGAATTTATGGATCGATCAAATACTCCAGGGCAAGTCTCTTTCTCTCCCAGACATATTTCAACTTTACCAAATCTAGGAGAAGTGGACATTTTCCGGTCTTTGCAATTTTTGCCAGGGGTTCAACTTGGTTTAGGTGAAACATCAGATTTATATATTCGTGGTGGTTCCCCAGACCAGAACCTTGTTATTTTAGATGGAATGCCTTTATATCAAATTGGTCATATGTTTGGTTTTATTAGTGGAATATCCTCTGATGCTTTAAAAGATATACAAATTTATAAAGGCAGTATTCCTCCACAATATGGAGGTCGTGTTTCTAGTGTTATTGATTTATCAAGCAGAACAGGAAATAATACAAAACCACATGCTTCTTTTTATGGTAACCTTTTGAGCCAAGGGTTATCTATTGAATTCCCGTTTTTTTCTAAAGGAAGCTGGATTACAAATTTTCGAAAATCAAACCCTTCTAATAATTATTCAGAAATATATACATCTATACAAAATTTTGTTACGGGTGATGATAAATTTAACCTATTGAGCCAAACTGCAAATGATTCCAACAATCAAAATGCCTTTTATACTATGAATTCATCTTATGAAGATATATTCAGTCGTTTTTCATTATTAGCTACTTCAAGACATAGATTGACTTATACATTTATTAGTGGCATTGATTCAGTATTAGAGAATCGGGAATATTTCGGTTTTAATTCTATATTAGGAGGTGATAGCATCCATATCAGAGAGAAGACTAAATTGAGTCATCAGGGTTCAATTATAAATTTTTCATCTAAATGGAACCATGATTATAATTCAAATTTTAGTATATCGAGGTACTTTTATAATAATTTTTATTTTTCTCAACAATCAGCACTTCAAAATAATAATAGTTTTTCAAATGTTGGGAATGCGATTGATAACAATACCTTTTCTGAAAAAACCATTAGATTTAATCATAAATATAAAGGTTTTACAAAACACACAATAATAAGTGGTATTGAAGAAAATTATTTTTCCGTCAGTTTCAAAAATAATAATACTGATGGACTATCAACTAATGCATCTGTTTTAAAACAAAATAGTTTTCTACATTCATTTTATCTTCAAGATCAATGGCAATTGAATAAAAACTGGGATATCCATTCTGGATTTAGATTTAGTTATTATGGAAACAAACAAGAATTTTATTTAGAACCACGCTTTGCTATAAAATATAAAGTTAATCCATCATTTTCATTAGAAACATCTTTAGGAAAACATCATCAATTTGTACATCAACTTTCAAGTGAAAACAATAGTAGATGGACTCAGAGCATGTGGATTATATCATTAAATAAAATTCCTTGTGTAATCTCTACTAATTATCACTACGGTATTAATTGGGATACAGAAAGTTATAGTACTTCATTCAATAGCTATAAACGCTCACTATGTAATCTTTTTCGTTTTCAAGATTCTTTTATACCTCCATCAAATGAAAAATTGATAAATGATAGATTAGATTTAGGTAATGGATTTTCTCAAGGTTTAGAACTATTATTTCGAAAAAAAGATGGTCGTATTTCCGGTTGGTTTTCCTATCATTTAAACCAAACAAAATTAGACTTCCCCTCATTAAATAATGGTAAAGTGTTTTTAGCTGATCATGATAAAATGCATGAAATTAAATTAGTCACAATATCCAGAATATTTAATATTGATTTTACAGCAACTTGGGTTTTTTCATCAGGTGGAAATTATACCAGTAAAGATAACTTGTATGTTGAGCCAGGTTCAGGATATGAAATTATAAAAACTGGTAATCGCAATAATCACAAATTAAAACCCACACATCACCTAGATGTCAGCTTGTCAAAATCTGTAAAATTTTTAGTTGCTTCCATTGATTTTGGATGTTCTATTTATAATTTATATAATAAAAATAATATAAGTCATAAAAGGTATAATCCATATACTTCCGAAATTTCTGTAACAGATGTAAGTATGTTTGGTATTACACCCACTATTTTTTTTAAAATAAAATTTTAATGCTATTCAATAAATTATTACTTACTTATATTAGATTAATATCTAGCAATTATAAAAAAATTTAAGTGGAGGCGGGGAGAATCGAACTCCCGTCCAAGATAGAGTGATGATGAACATCTACATGCTTAGTCTTCCGATTTTTTCTTATTTAGTATAGCATTCGGAGACAAAAACAATACTAAAGCAGCTTGCTAATATTTAATCTCAAATTTGCAAGCTTATTCGAGACTAGCCTATGTATCTGACGCTCCAAATTTAAACCATAGACTCATCTAAATAGGAACGAACTGCTAGACTTACGCTGCAGCCATGTAGCCGTAATCGGCATTTATTGGTTTTGACAGAAATTTTTGGAGGTAACTGTCATCCTCCGCGTGCAGTTCAACATATCTCATATCCTGTCGATACCGATCGCCCCCAATTTTCAAAGAACATTTTAAAAAAAGAAAAGGCTTCTAGCGCCAACCTGAAGCCTTTTCGAAAAGTTGAATAATTTACACATCAACTTCGACACTATTGTCATCCTCTTTCATTATAAATCTTTTTTAAAAAAATCATCAAAAAGAGACTCGCAATTATAGATAATGTTGAAAACTATAGGCAACTGCAAATGTAGATTTTTTTGAAAAATTAGAAAACAAGATTTAAAATAATAATAATATTTGTTTCATGCCTAATTTTTATTTATACAATCAAAATATGGATAAAGATTTTTTAAACTGTTTTTAAAAAAACCCTTATATTTTATCCTTTTAGAAACGCACCCGTAGCTCAATGGTAGAGCAGTGGCCTCTTAAGCCATTGGTTGATGGTTCGAGTCCATCCGGGTG